>JBDLJI010000161.1:0-5186 GCA_039714455.1 Thermodesulfobacteriota bacterium | reverse complement strand
ATCACATGGTTGTCAATAATGGAAATTTCGGTTTCATCCTTTAGAGGCGATTGCGCCTCAGGTTGAGCATACTGTATTGCAGGCTCTCCAGTTATCAGAGGCGGTTCCATTTCAATAATGTCTGCTTCAGTATTCGGCTGGACAGGCGGGATATTCGTCATATGGCGCACACCGTTTTTATCGGTCCAACTGTAGATTGTCTCACCTGCCGCAAGAACAGATGACAGCATGAAGATCGCCAGTACGGCAAAAAGAATTATTCTAAAGTTCATAAATAAATACCTGTAAACCTGAATGATTTTTTTTAATTTTCATAATACCCTGTTGTTGATTATAATCATCTCACCCGCATTTCTCACGAACATTTCAGCATTTAATCGTGAATGGTGATAGCTGAGGGCATAATAGAAGATGGTATACGGGATATTGACGGGAACAGAGTGTTTACGAATGCTGCATATAAAAAACATGCTGAATTGTTCGCGCAAGGCAAGCCGATACATCCGTATAGTCTGCAGTGTAAGGCGTTTAGCATACTAAAGTATAGCTCAACCTCCTTACACTTTGTCTATCCGGCGTCTCGGCTTGTGAGAAATGCGGGCTGAAGCTCGAAAGTGTGTGGAAAAAATGAAAGTAAAGGAAAAAACGTAACTGTATCGGACAATCATGATTAATGCTATCAGACTCATAGCAGAGCGCAGGATCAGCGAAGCTATCCGGAAAGGGCAGCTTGATGTTGAGGGATGGCGCAATAAACCTCTGCCGATGACCGATGATTATCTGGTGCCTGAGGAGTTGCGCATGGCGCACAAGATTTTAAAAAATGCAGGCTATCTCCCTCCTGAAATAGAGACCAAAAAGGAAATCCAGCAGATTGAGGATTTGCTTGCTACCTGTGAAGACGAACGCACCAGAGTGAAACAGATAAAAAAACTCAGTTATCTGATGATGAAGCTGAGCAGTATGAAAGGGGATACTTTGAATATCGAAAGTCAGGAAGAATACTATCGGCAGGTCGTTGAGAGAATTACCGTCAAAAAGAGCAGCTCAGAATAAAATACAAATTGAGTCTCACCATTCTTGTTTTTACATTTAATATAAGGTGCCAAATTAAAAAGATTTTGCAGTGTCCAAAAGCAGGGTCACAGGCCCCTGGTTCACAAGTTCAACATCCATCATGGCCTGGAACTTTCCAGAGGCAACAGGGATATTCAGTTTCGCTGTTTCGCGGAGAAACATTTCATAGAGTTCCACTGCAAGCTCAGGGGGGGCTGCTTCAGAATAAGAAGGGCGCCTGCCCTTTCTGCAATCGCCATAGAGGGTGAACTGTGAGACAGCAAGTATTTCTCCACCGACATCAAGCACAGACAGGTTCATAAGTTTTTCCTGGTCGGGGAAAACCCTTAAATGGGCAATTTTTTCAGCCAGAGCTTGAGCATCTCCGGGGGTGTCATTTTTGTGAACACCGAGCAGGACTAAAAGTCCGGGGCCGATCCCAGAGACCATTGATTCGTTGACTGTTACGGATGCTTTTTTCACGAGTTGGACAACAGCACGCATATCCGGGCCTTTTATGTTGCTTTATTCCCTAACCTGTGTATCAACCTGGATGCCAAATTTTTTGATACGTTTCCAGAGAGTGACCCTGCTGACACCTAACCTTCTTGCTGCTTCGGATTTGTTGCCTCCAGAAGACTGCAGGGCCTGGATAAGTTCCTGGCGCTCATTTCCTTTCGAGAGCTTTCTGACTGTTTTAGAACCCTGCTGAACGTGGAGAGGCTGCTGCCCAAGCAGTTGGGCCGGCAGGTGTGCTATCGAAATATCCCCTTCAGGGCAGAGGACGAAGGCATATTCAATAACGTTAATCAATTCCCTGATATTTCCAGGCCAGCTATATTGCATGAAAACATCTAAAACTTCTTTGGCGATGCCTGTGATATTTTTTTCAGTTTTTAAGCGCATTCGGTGAATAAAGGTGTCGACAAGCAGCGGGATGTCATCAAGGCGCGCTCGCAAAGGCGGCAGATAGATAGGTATGACATTTATGCGGTAATAGAGATCCTCCCGAAAGAGTTCCTCTTGCATGAGCTTATTCAGATCCTTGTTAGTGGCAGCCAGAATTCTGACATCCGTAGCGATGGGACGGTTATCTCCCACTCTTTCAAACTCTTTTTCCTGCAGAACCCGAAGCAGTTTTGTCTGGGTCGCCAAAGGCAGATCACCGATTTCATCAAGGAACATAGCCCCTTTGTTTGCCGCTTCAAACCGGCCAACCCTTGTCCTGTCTGCACCGGTAAAGGCTCCTTTAACGTGGCCGAAAAGTTCACTCTCCAAAAGGTTTTCGTTGAGGGCTGCACAGTTCACTTTGACAAAGGGACCATCGTGACGGGCGCTTAGAAGGTGGATGGCAGCTGCAACTAGTTCCTTGCCGGTGCCGGATTCACCAAAGATGACCACAGGTGCTTCCGATGGCGCTGCACTGGCAATAAGGTCAAAAACCTTTTTCATGGCTGCTGATTTGCCAAGCATGCCGTGAAAACCATCTTCATTATTCAGCTGTTCCCTGAGGCGTAGAATGACCTCTTCTTTTTCAACGATGGGGCTGAGGTCGGTCAGGTTTTCAACCCCCCCTACGACCTTGCCGTTTTCATCCCTGATGAGGGCGGCATTTTTTAAGACATGAAGCTCGGCGCCGTCTTTTTTTTGAAAAATGCACTTACGCCGTCTCACGTTACCTTCTTTGAACAGGGCGCAATATTTATCCTTACCTTCCTCCCTGGTGCCAAAACAGGTGTCGCAGCCAAGAATTTCGCAGGTCTGGCCCTCCACCTCTTCCTTGGTGTAGCCGGAAAGCTGCTCAAAGGCACGGTTGACATAGACAATTTTTCCGTCCGGGTCAACCAACATCAAACCTTCAAGCATCGTGTCGATTACAGTTTGCCAATATTTGCCGTAATTTTTTTCGAGCATATATCCTCCGAGAAACGACTACGCAAAGTTTTCTTTATAAAATTCCAGAAATTACTTTGCAAAATCCGGGCCCTAAACAATGAAAGAAGTTTAATACATCCAGCAAATACGCAGAATCAGATTTTTTCACTTCAGACTGAGTTGTTTTTTGGGGGAGCAATTCCATTAGCAGTAAGCCTTAACAACTAAAGCCCCACCCTTATTTTTATTCATTATATGGATTAAGAATATTTTGCCGGTTGTTTTTTTGTCAGGCAGAACATGTGTTAATTAGCGTTAGCTTGTTAATTAATAACATTAACACATGTTAACTAAAGGGGCAATAGTTTGATGCGGAATGTCAGGAAAATTGCAAACCCTGATTTCTCAGATGCCCCGGGAGGATAAACTGTCTCCTCATGATACAACGGGTAAATACTACGCCAGGTTGCCTAATTCATGCTGAATAATGGAGACGGCTGCTATTGCTGCGGTTTCAACTCTTAAAATTCTGCTGCCCAGGGTCACGGGTTCATAACCGGCATCGACAGCCTGTCGAACCTCATCGGCATTGAAGCCTCCCTCCGGGCCTATAAGAATCATCACAGAATTAATTTTTTTTAGTGGGGCAAAAATATCACGTAATGGTTTTTGTCCCTCTTTATCTTCCCAGAAAATGAGTTTCAGGTCGTGGTCATCTTCTGCAGTAACAGAAAGCAGATCTTTAAAATCTTTCGTGAGATTCATCTCAGGCGGCTTGGGGCGGTTGCACTGTTTACAGGCTTCAATGGCTATTTTTTGCCAGCGTGAGAGGCGTCCCAGTGCATGACCCTGAGCAACACAGTACCGTGAGCGAAAGGGATGCAAGCCTGCAACTCCAAGTTCCGTGATTTTCTGGATAATAAAATCCATTTTTTTACCCTTGAGCAAACCAATTGCCAGGTGCAGGGCTGGATGAAAATCCTCGGCTGTTTCTATATACGGGGTGATGGATACAATCTTTGATTCAACTCTGCTTGGGGAAATTTTGGTAAGTACTGCCTCATAATAAGAGCCGCTGCCGTCAAACAGTATTATTGATGTGCCGGTGGACAGCCGCAAAACGGTTGATATATGGCGCGCTTCCGGCCCGGTCAGAACAGCTGTTGAGCCGGTGATATTTTCCGGAGCTATAAAAAATCGACGCATATATACCTCTGTTTTTTCTTTTTTGTTTTATTTAATTTTTTGAAATTGCAGGGCTGCCCATTCATCTTTTGTTAAGGTTTTTATGAAATTCAAACCCTGCCCTGTATAAATTTCGCGGATTGAATTTTCCTGATCTCCTTTAAGAATACCGGACAGAATCAGGTAACCTTCTGGCGCCAGAAGACCGGTTAAGAGCTTTGCCATTTCAGCAAGGGTATCATGGGTTATGTTAGCAACAAGCAGATCAAAACTTGACCGTATTAATGCAACATCCCGGCTGCTTACAGTTACTATATGCTCCAGCCGATTCCTGATAATATTTCCTTTTGCAGTTTCAACAGCATCCGGGTCATTATCAATTGCCAGGACATCTTTGGCCCCGAACAGCCCGCACCCCATGGCCAAAATGCCGGATCCTGTACCGACATCTAAAATATTTCTTAATTTTCCTTTGTTATTCTGTAAAAGCTGCTCAAGGAGCAAAAGAGCCAACTGGGTGCTCGCGTGGTGGCCGGTGCCGAAAGCGAGTCCGGGATCCATTTCAATAACATGTTCTCCACTATCCTTCCGGCTTTGTCCCTTTGCTTCTTCCCATGAAGGTTTGATAGTGAGTTTTGGTGTGATTTGAAAAGAGGTAAAAAAGCTTTTCCATATCTTCCCCCAGTCCTCTTCAATTATCATTTCAGTGTTGAAGCTCGGAGGAGAACACCCGGTAAAAATAAGAGACAGATTGGCAAGAAACTGCCCGAGTTCATTTATTCTGTTTGAAACCGCTCTTCTATCGGACTCTCCCGGGCCGATAGGGATATAAGCGGTAATTTTTTCGAAGCTGATATCGTTGTCTTTGTCATTACTCCGATCCTCTTCTGAAGGGGATACCTCAATTCCGCTGCCGGACAGTTCTGTCAGGTAAGCGGCAACAGCTTCCGTCATGCGTGAATCCACCTCAACAACTATTTTATTCCAGGTTTTGGCCGGGCGATGCTGGATAGAGGATGCAGGCATGATAGTTGTCTCAGCGTAAGTTTAATGGACTGTTATTGGCTCCC
>JBDLJI010000160.1:0-5226 GCA_039714455.1 Thermodesulfobacteriota bacterium | reverse complement strand
CCTAAAATACTTTTTGCCGCCATGTATTGTAGCGATCAAGCCACCCCGGTTTACCAAATTTTGAAGAATTTGAGAGGCATGCTCAGTTTCCAGGTTCAATGTGCCTGCAATATCCAGAGCCGTGCAAGGTCGACGCAACACCATTTCAATTATTCCATCTTCCGCACTCTCCAGAGATATCTGCTCTGAAGAGCCATTTCTTCCCTTACCCTTGTCAGTGACCTCGGTTTCTTTACTTCCAGCCAGAATATCAACATACCCTGCATACCCTTTTTCAATTTCCTCTTTGACCTCCTCCATCCTCTTCCTGGTCAGGGACTTTGCAAATGACTCGTAGGGAGGCCGGGCTACCGTGTTTAACTGTACACGCGTTGGCCTGATCCTTTCAATGGCATTTTTCAATGCCGCAATATCCTCAATTGTATCATTTATGTTTTCAACAAGCAGAATTTCCAGCCATATCTCTCCGGTGAATTCTTGGCTGAACCGGGCAATACCTTTAATAATAGTATCAAGATCAGCACTGCATTCGGCGGGCCGGTTAACTTTCCTGAAGCTTTCCGGCCTGGCTGCATCAAGGGAAGGGATAACGATATCAGCTCGACTCAGATCCTCACGAACTTCCTTGAGATGCAATTGGGAACCATTTGTCAGGATGGCCACCGGCTTATCTGTCTTCACCTTGAGATGCCTGATTATTTTGCCTAAACCTGTATGCAGCGTTGGTTCACCGGATGCTGTAATGGTAAAAACATCAAGATCCCGGACACGCTCTTTATCCTCCAGCAGCCCGTCAATTTCAGCAATTATTATATCAGTAGGAACATGCTCACCCCGTTCACAGGATAACTGAGGCGCTCTATTGATTTCGCAATATATACAATTAAAATTGCAGGTTTTCGGCGGCAGGAGATCAATACCTTGGGAAAGCCCCAGGCGTCGTGAAAAAACAGGGCCAAATAGATGTTTCATATACTAAATGCAGTCAGTTGTCCAGTATCAGATGGCTGAACCAGATTATTATTCTTAAAAACTAGCCGAATTAATTCATAAAATACATAAACTAAAGCATACCATTCTGATAATCAAGGCTAATCTGGCTGCAGCACTAAGCATACCAATGAAAAACGAATATTTCGCCTCAATTATGAAGTGTTCATTTTCCTTGACACCCGCCGGCGGTATGCGTAGATTCCTCCACTGACATCATACATTCACATAATCCAAAATCAACAGGGAAATTAGGGGAATTACCATGCGAAGCGACCTCATGAAAAAAGGAATTGAAAGAGCCCCCCATCGCTCCTTGATGAAAGCGATGGGATACACCAATGAAGAGATAAGCCGTCCTCTCATCGGTATAGCCCATGCCCATAATGAAATCATCCCGGGGCATATCCATCTGGATAAGATACTTGAAGCTGTTAAAACTGGAGTCAGGATGGCCGGTGGTACTCCCATAGCGTTTGGCACCATTGGGGTATGCGACGGTATTGCCATGAACCATCCCGGCATGAAATACTCCCTGGCCAGCCGCGAGATTATTGCCGATTCTGTGGAAATCATGGCCCAGGCTCATCCCTTTGACGGACTGGTAATGATCCCGAACTGCGACAAGGTAACACCTGGAATGCTCATGGCCATGCTGCGGGTTAATATCCCGTCCATAATGGTCAGCGGCGGCCCCATGCTGACCGGTCGCTTCCAGGGCAAGGATGTTCATCTGGTCAGTGTTTTTGAAGGCGTAGGGCGGGTGAAAGCAAACACCATGACAGAGGAGGAACTCTGTGAACTGGAAGATTCAGCATGTCCCGGTTGCGGCTCCTGTGCCGGCATGTTCACAGCCAATTCCATGAACTGCCTTACCGAGGCTATTGGCCTGGGTTTACCGGGTAACGGCACCATTCCGGCTGTTGCCGCTGCCCGTATCCGTCTGGCTAAACAGGCAGGTATGGCAGTCCTGAACCTTCTTGATAAAAACATTCTCCCACGTGATATCGCAACTGCCGAAGCATTCGAAAATGCCATGGCTGTTGATATGGCCCTGGGCTGCTCCACAAACACTGTTCTGCATGTACCGGCCATAGCTCATGAAGCCGGCTTGGATCTTGCTCTTGAACTTTTCAACGGGGTAAGTGAAAAGGCCCCGCATCTTTGCAGCCTTATTCCCGGCGGCCCTAACAGTCTGCAGCAACTCGATGAAGCAGGTGGCGTCCCGGCGGTTATTTTCGAATTGAGCAAAAAGAACATTATCCACTCAGATGTCATGACAGTTACGGGCAAAACTTTAGGGGAAAATCTCTCCAGGGTCCAGGTTCGTGACCATGAGATCATCCGTACCATTAACAATCCGTACCACGCAAAAGGCGGCATAGCTGTACTTTATGGCAATCTGGCTCCGGATGGAGCTGTAGTCAAACAGTCCGCTGTGGACGACGAGATGCTCATCCATGAAGGGCCTGCCCGGGTCTTCAACTCAGAGGAGGAAGCACAGTCTGCTATCCTGGGCAACAAGATCAATTCCGGTGATGTTGTAATCATACGTTACTGCGGCCCCAAAGGCGGTCCCGGCATGCCGGAAATGCTCTCGCCAACCTCAGCCATAATCGGCATGGGCCTTGGAAAAAGTGTCGCCCTGCTCACCGATGGCCGTTTTTCAGGCGGCACCCAGGGCGCCTGTCTTGGTCATATTTCTCCTGAAGCTGCTGAAGGCGGTCCTATTGGTCTGGTTAAAGAAGGAGATATCATCCATATCGATATTCCTGCAAAAAAAATCGAGCTTAAAGTAAATAATGCGGAACTCGAGAGCCGCCGCCGGGAGTGGCAGCCGCCTGAGCCCAAAATCACCACAGGATATGTTGCGCGCTACTCCAAGCTTGTTACTTCGGGTAGTACCGGCGCAGTACTGAAAGATTAGGCAGCACCCCTGAGTCGATGAAAAAAGAACCAAAGGGTTTGTTAAGGAACATCTTGCAACTCAAGAGGATCATTCATATATTTACGGTCGCTGCACTACTGGCGTCCCTGACATCGGCCTATGGCGCCGATGGGGCTCCACTCCCCTGGAAAATTACTGCTGACCGTATCACCCACGAACAGGAACCTGAAAAAATCATAGCTGAAGGTGATGTTTTTCTCCAACAGTATAAAGGTGAGATCCCGGATAAAGATGAGATCCCCAGCGTGTTGGAAATTAAAGCCGACAGAATCCAATACAACGTTAAAGAGAATTCTGTAAATGGTTTTGGAAATCTTCGCGTTATTGATAAAAATTATGAGTTGCGGGCTTCCGAAGCTCAGATGGAGCTTGTTAACCAGATCGGTGTTTTTAAAGAGGCAAGCATTTTCTGGGAGGAGAACAACGTTTCAATCAGTGCTGATCTGATCGAAAAAACGGCCAGGGAAACATATCATTTTGAGGGCGGCAAGTTTACCGTCTGCCCTGCAGAAAAGAATAAAGCCCCTGACTGGTCCATCTGGGGCCGTGATGTGAAAGTTTTCTTAAACGAATATGCCAGGCTGAAGCATGCAACCTTCAGGATTAAGGATGTGCCTGTTTTTTACGTGCCTTACCTCCGTCTTGGCCTCGCGAACAATAAAAAAAGCGGCTTTCTTTTTCCTGAATATTCATCATCTTCACGGAACGGAACCGGCTTAATCACTCCGTTTTTCATTAATCTTTCCCCAAGCTACGACATGACACTCTTTCCGGGGTATTATTCAAAAAGGGGTCCTGTATTGGCTGCGGAATTCCGTTATGCAGCCGGCTACAACTCCAGGGGTACATTTATGTTCAACTACCTTGAAGATGATTGGGAGGATACCACAGAAAATGACTTCAAGTCAGACGGAATACTGCGCACCAACTCCACCCGCTACTGGTTCAGGGGTAAAGCTGATCATGATTTCGACAACAGGCTGGTTGCCAAGCTGGATATTGATGTGGTCTCAGATCGTGATTATCTGCAGGAATTCAAAAAGGGCATTATCGGATTTGACCACAGCAAAAGTTCTTTTCTTGCTCTCTACAACAGGGGATTCCAGGCCGAAACAGTTGATCGAAGGGTTAATACTCTACAACTGTCGAAAGTATGGAACACAACAGACCTGCAAACAGAGATCCGTGTCATTAATGATTTGCGGGATGGACCGGATGAAATCACCCCGCCATGGGCAGTTCCCAGAATTGCTTATTCCGGCCTTCTACCTTTTTTACGAACCCCTCTGGACCTGACCTGGGGATCAGAGTATGTCTATTTTTGGCGGGATGAGGGCGTTGGCGCGCACCGGATCGATCTTTTCCCCCAGTTGAACGGCCCCATAGCATTAACCCCTTACCTGGAAGCCTCCTATCTTGTCGGGCTTCGGGAAACGCTTTATTTCATTGAACCCCACGATACGTTATCCGAGGAATTCTGGGGTGACAGGGACTTTGAGAACAGGACATTTTATAATATCCTGTTAACAGGTGCTACGACCCTGAGCCGGGACTATGACTTACCCATAAAAAAATACAAAACCTTTCGGCATGCCATGCGTCCTGAACTTTCTTATATACTTATAAAAGGAACCGGCCAGGATAAGCTGCCCATTCTGGATAACGAAGACCGTATTACTGAAAAGCACTGGATGCAGTATGGCTTCAATAATTATTTCAGAGCTGTTCGTCTTGATGAAACTGCACTTTTCAGCAATAATTTCAGTTCATTCAAGATCAACCAGGTTTACGATATAGATGCCGAAGACCACCCCTTTTCAGACCTGTATATTGAATTTATTCTCAGAGGTTTTCAGGATCTGTTTTTCCGCTATGAAACAACTGTAAGTGTCTATGATGAGGGCGTTACATCATATAGCCTGGAAACACGTTATCAAAACAAACGCGGTGACAAGCTGAACATTGATTACCGCTATAAGCTGCATCGGGACATTGAACCCCCTTTCTTTTACACAGATACTGGAGCTGATTCACTGCATGAAATAAGTGGAAATGTAGAAAGCAAGCTGTCCCGGCTCTTTTCCGTAAAGTTCTACTCAACTTACTCGTTGTCAACGAAAAACACCGTAGATTCGACCTTCAGCCTGATTTATCATAACCCCTGCTGGACACTTGAATTCGCTGCCAATAGGACCATTGATGATAAAGGTTTTTATCTTCTCTTTTCACTGGCGGGCATCAGCACCCCTCTGGAATTCGGGCTGCCGGAGTTTTAATAAAATAGGTTT
>JBDLJI010000159.1:0-5299 GCA_039714455.1 Thermodesulfobacteriota bacterium | reverse complement strand
ATAAATCATCAAGCTCTTGTGTGGTTGCGTCATCAGCAGTGAAGGAAGTGATGCTCCCAATCATCCATTCGTCGCTGGCACTCGGATAGGTCACAGTTACTGTATCCCCAAAGCTTATGGTTTGAGAGATTTTAATTTTAACCAAATAATTAAAGAAAGAAAATCGAGCCGATAGCCTGTAAATTTCACCAGCATGCTGATTTGGTCCAGTGAAGGAACAAATTGGAGCAAATGTCGATTCTGATTCGTCCCAAGCATCAAGTAAATCAAAATTTCTTTGAAAAAATCAGTCCCGTCTTCTTTTGACACTAAAACAGCGATTTTTTGTCAATTGAAGACGCACCTATTCAAAGGTCATTCTTACAATTATGCAGAGGCCAGCTGCTCAGCCCTGAATCGGTATCCTCAATAAATTTCTATAAACCTGCTGAAAAATTCCAGCATACGGGCAACCTTCTGCATATGCCATCCAGATTTTCCGCACAGTAATGCGGACCTGGGCACCTATCTTTAATAATTTGAGCCTGATGGTATTGCATTGAGCCCTGGCCATTTTTGTTCCGGCAAGACCCAAACGGCGTAATGCCTGCATAAGTACATACGCGACTGATGAAAAATAAAGCCGCAGTTGATTGGCTCTCATTGTTGCGGAACTGGTGCGATCTGCGAACAACATCAACTGTTGTTCCTTGATTCGGTTTTCCATGTCTCCACGGGCGCAGTACTTATCTTCGTACAGGACTCTGGCATCATATTTATCTTTGCTCAAGGAGGTCGTAACGAATCGAGGGTTGGCGCCTTTGCTAAGATATTCAGCTTTGCCGACAACCCGCCGATCACGACTCCACGACTTGAGTGTCTGATAACGGAAATCCTTAAACCTGCGGGAAGCCTCTCCGGAACTCTCGTACATTATCTTGGCCTCGGCCATCTCGGGCTCTATCTCTTCGACAAGACGATTATTCCGGGCCAGGCCAAAAAGGTAGTCAACATTATTTTCTTCACACCACTTCATGATGTTTTCACGACAAAAACCGGAGTCGCCGCGGATTACTATTTCCACATCCGGCCAGGCGGCACGAACCCGACTGACTATTCGTTCTAATTCCGCCACTGTCCCTGTTGCCGCGTCAATATTGGATGGCCGTAACCGGGCGCATAACAACTCATCTCCACAAAAAATATATAACGGAAGATAGCAATAAGACTTGTAGTAACCATGAAAAAATCGACCTTCCTGATTGCCATGCAGTGGATCATCTGTGGCATCGGCATCTAATATAATTTGCACAGGCGTCTCGGAATAGGAAGCTATAAATGCATCAACAAAGAAATTGTCTATGGCATCATGATTCATGACAATCTTTTTGTAGCGGCTTTTTGAGTCGGCATCTTCAGGTGTTAATTCCAGACGATTCAAAGTGCTCTTGCCTGCCAAGGGCTTATCCCGGTCCCTTTTGAATTCCCGGTAGGATCCTGTGGGATCGGCTTTGCCAACCATAACTGCAAGCAATTTATCCCGTGACAGATCGTCGTGATCGTTCAGGTCTTCATAGCCGAGTGCAAGACCATATACTCGCTGTGAAATCAACTCTTGAACCGTATGCTCTATGCGCTTTTGATCACGATGGTCAATGAAGCATTTTGCAAAACGGTCAAGAATGTTTGTCCGTTTCTCAACTTCTCGGAGCAGTAAGCCGCCGCCGTCAGATGTGATGGTTCCACCGGAAAAATCAGCTACAATATCTCTCCGTCCCAGGGCTTGAAAATGATATCGTTTTTTTGTACACTCTGTTTTCATAAGGTCGTCTTTTGGGGTATTTGCTAAAGTGCCGGAATCACTATTCATTATACCATATTGACGGCCTTATTTAAAGCCCTTTGTGAGAAATGGGGGTTAGTTCAGCCGGGCAAAAAAAATCCCGGACCGATTTTCATCGATCCGGGATGTCCCTTTT
Source organism: Thermodesulfobacteriota bacterium (assembly GCA_039714455.1). Taxonomy (GTDB): domain Bacteria; phylum Desulfobacterota; class Desulfobulbia; order Desulfobulbales; family BM004; genus BM004. Next base: position 3,341 of record JBDLJI010000159.1, on the reverse strand, counting down.
TATCCTCTAGATCACATGTGCCACCTCTGTCCGCGGAGGTATACAAGCTAACAACTTCAGGCAGGTTTTCTGACTTCCGGATCATCCTACTTACCGCGCCTTCCCATCCTGGATTAACAGGTAGTGACATGATGCGGTTTTCGTCCCCGGTTACAGCGGCGGGCCCGTCTCCGATTTACACGGAGTTCCCTTTTATGCTCAATATCGAGCACCTGAGTTAAAATTTACTTACCGGATTTATTTTTTATTGTAAAGCAAATTGTACTATTCTTCTTTTTCAAACTGGGCAATTTTTTTCAGCATGTTTTCCGCATTAACCTTCATCCGGCTATCCTGAGGCAGGAGTGATAGAGCCTTTGAATAATGGTATTTGGCACTGTTCAAATCGCCTTCATACCAATAATAATAACCGTAATAATAAAAACCCTCTCCCTGTTTACCCAATGAAGCCTTGACATTGGCCAACTGGTAATACAATTGTGAATAATCAGGCATCATAATAAGCAGTTCTTCATAAAGGTCAGATGCTTCCTGCAATTTACCGGTTTTTTCAAAGGCCATAGACAGGTAAAAACCTGCATAAGCATTGTTACGCTCAGCCCTTCTTGTTTCCTGCAACAACTTCAGCGCCTCATCATACCTGCCTGATTTAAGGTAGATGACCCCGAGGTCTGCTTTCAGGATAGGTTTGTCAGGATAAAAAGCAAGTGTTTTTCGTAAGGCTAATTCTGCATTTCCATAATCAGAAGCTGCTAAATATGACTGGGACAGAACGTATTGTGCCATTGCTGCTGCTTCTGAGTCCGGTTCCAGGGAGGAAAGCACTTTCTGGTAATATAAAACGAGTTGCATCGGATCCTTTGTCATGCTGATGACTCTGCTTTTGAACCTTTGAAAGGGAAACTCATCTACTTGTATATATTGCTTTTTCTCACTGAAAAGAATGAGGTCCTGGATATAGCTCATGCGGACTTCAGGTTGGGGGTGGGTCAGGAGGTAAGGCGGAACATATCCCATACGGTAGCGGTTTATGGTGTAGATTTCATGCAGCATGTCCACCATCGCTGCTGGATCACGGTTTTGTTCCCGCATCCAATTAAAGGCAAGTCGGTCAGCCTCTTCCTCATCAAGGCGACTGAAGGAAAGGGATGCAGATTGTCCTGCCGCAGCGGAACCTGCTATAATGGCCTCTGAAACCGCCCCTGCGCCCAGGGCAATACCCAGGAGCACCCCCAGCATGGTTGCCGCGCTTATCATAGCGGATTTACTTACTCTGCCAGCCAGATGCCTGCTGACAACATGGCCTATTTCGTGGGCCATGACACCGACGAGTTCACCTTCAGTATCGAATGATTCGATCAGACCGCTATGAAAAAATATGAGTCCCGACGGTGCAGCAAATGCATTAAGTTCCTTATTGTTAATGACAAAGAAATGATAGTCGAAGTATTGGGAGCCTGCCACTTCGAGTGTTGACCTCCCAAGTTCATTGATATACTGGATAATGTCAGGTTCATCGATCAGATTAAACTCTCTGCGTACCAGGGTGAGAAGCTGCTCTCCGACCTTTCTTTCATCACCCACTGAAAAGGCAAATGCAGGGTTAGCCCTGTAAAAATTCTGCAGCAGGGTGGAGATAATGAACAGAACCAATATGAGTTTTGTCAAATGTTTCATGTGAAGCGACTAAAGTTTCAAAGTGACAAAAGTGAACTAAAATTTGTTAAGCTTTCAGCGATCAGATAGCAGTTTGTTATTACTTTTTAGCTAGTTAAGGTTTCCAAGGAAAAAACAACAACAATATTTCTTACCCTTGTCCCCTTGACCCCTTGCCCCCTGGGATCCTTTCATTTCCAAGCCATTTAACAACCCGTTCTAAACCTTCAGATGTTGAAACCCTTGGTTCATAGCCGAAGTCTTGTCTGGCTCTGTCAATGGAAAACCAATGGGACTTGGTAAGCTGTTCTGCCAGAAAACGGGTCATTGGGGGTTCTTTTTCTACACTGAACCACAAATATATTCCTTCCAGCAATGTACCTATAATATATGCTGGTTTGGCATTAATCTTCTTCTTGACAGGTTCAATATTCAATCTCTGCAAGAGATCATTAATCCAGTCCCAGAGACTGACAGGCTCGCCCTGGGATATAAAATAAGCATTACCGGCTGCATTTGCAGCAGAATGTAAATTCTCTGCTGCCAAAACATGGGCATCTGCAACATTGTCTATATAGGAAATATCGACCATGTTTTGACCATTACCGACCTGTTTCAATTTCCGGGCTTTCCCCCTTGCAATGAGTCTTGGAATGAGATGCGGATCTCCAGGGCCCCAAACCAGATGTGGGCGGATAGCGCAGGTTTTCAAAATTTCAGAGTTGCTGGCAAGCACCATTTCTTCCGCAACAGCCTTACTTGAAGCATAATAACATAAAAAACGTTGAGCGTATGGCAATCTTTCATCTGCACCGTTTATATCTTTGCGGTTAAACACCACACTGGGAGTTGAGGTGTAAACAAGTGAATGAACACCGTTTGCAAAACAGGCACCGAGAACATTCCTTGTACCTGTCACATTTGTCTGCTCAAACTCATACTTTGGACCCCAGATTCCTGCCTTGGCTGCCACGTGAAAGACCGTATCATATCCCTGCATGAAACGGATTAATAGATCACTGTCGAGAATATCCCCCTGGAATTGGCGCACACCGAGTTTTTCAAGGTGGGGATAATGGTTTCTTCCGAAAACGGCAACCTCAACATCTTTGTCTACAAGTTTACGGACAATGGCAGAACCGACAAACCCTCCACCACCTGTGACAAAGGCCTTCATGAGTAATTCTTATCCATATTTTTATTATTTTTTAAGCTCATCTGCAGCCCATAAAGAAAGTTTTTCCCTGAAAATCTTGGCATTATGTCTGATGTCAACCGGGAAAGCGGGATGAATGAGAAAATGCTCAATACCGCTGGTCAATTCATTTTGCAGGGCCATTTGTTTCAAGTCTGAAAATATCTCATTATCAGTTTTTTTATTATGAAGCTCGACAATCATGACAGGTATCTGCTTTCTTTTCATTCCAATACCTACCAGCGCTGACCTGAAAACGTTCGGGTGTTCATTGAAAATTGCCTCGCAACAAACCGTATACATGGTGCCGGACGTTGTAACAACCCTGTGTCCTTTGCGACCACAGAACCATAATCTATTTTTTTCATCAAAATATCCCAGGTCTCCCATGCGGTGCCAGAATGCATCTTCATCTTTAATTTTTGCCAGCCTGTTTTCCTTGTCATTGTTGTCATAGGACCGGGTGACAACCGGCCCTCTGACAATTATT
>JBDLJI010000158.1:0-5310 GCA_039714455.1 Thermodesulfobacteriota bacterium | reverse complement strand
ATACACAATTAGAATCGTATCAGCGCAATGAAGGGTTGAAGTACCCGAAGCGAAGTGCCGGAAAAAGTCTTTTTAATTCAGCTAACCAATTGCGTATTCCCAAAGGCGCTTGGCTTGGCTGGTATTTTACGGTTTCAAGGTACCAGTCAGGGTCCATATTCAGGTTCCGCAGTTGGATCAGATCAGGTTGGTGCGTACTGACAAGATTACAAAATGCTGCAAATTCATCCGGATCATCTGTAAATCCTGGAAGAATAAAGTAGTTAAGAGATACAAACTTGTCAGCCTGTTTCATAACATCAATTGACTCCAACACATCGGCAAGGGAAAAATTAACAGGCCTGTAGTAGTTTGTATGGCATATTTCTCTTGCACTGTTCAGGCTCACTCTTAAACTGTCCAGTCCTGCCTCAGCGAGAAGTTTGATCTGGCCGGGCAGACTGGAATTGCTGTTGAGATTGATGGTGCCGTATTCGGTCTGGGACCGGATTGAACGGATTGCTTTTTCGATAGTGGAAGCCTGCAGCAGCGGCTCCCCTTCACAACCCTGTCCAAAGCTGACAATTGCCTGTTGAGCCTGTTTCAGATGAGGTACGGCCAAGCTGGAGATTTCAGAAACTTTTGGGATAAAGTTAATTCGGTCCTGGGTGGCGGGACAACATCCTGAGGGCTGTAAAGAGATGCAGCCCACACACCTGGCATTGCAGGATGGCGAGGTGGGAAGTGGAGCTTCCCACCGGCCGAGGAAATAATTTCGTGCAGCCGGACATCCATAGGTAAGACAACATTTTCCCAGGTGTTGAATGAGTCTGTTTTTGGGTTTTTTTTTAAGTTTCTGGATGGTTTTCTTTTTAATTTTTTCGCTATCAAAAAAGTCTGCATCCTGCCGACAATCCGAATCACTCCGGAAAGCCGAGACCCAGAATCTGCCATTATGCCAACCAACCGCCGTATAGGCAAAAAGGGGCAGGGGGGCAATATCCTTTTGGACCGACTCATAGGCTGCAGTATGTATAGCTGTATGTGCCGGGGCCATGAAGGCCGCCACTGCCTGTATAATCTCTCCCGTATTGTCCGGATCATGATCAAGCAGAACCGGACTGTCGTTTTCGGGTGAAATCCCTATGGGAAGTCTTTCAGGTAAGAGGAAGAGTTCACTTCCTTCCGGAAGCGGTATGAGTTCATCAAGGGCTGGTTTGAAATAGAAGTTGCCACTTCTCCCGGCCATATGAATATCAGGAAAATTTTTTATTTCTCCCTGCTTGTTGGCATAAACGAGAGAGGGGATTTCATCGGGATGTAATAGCTGCATGGGGAGCAAGCTGAAGAAGAATTACTCAATAAATTAAGAAGGACGTATTTTGTTAAGAATTGAATCCACCGCGAGATAAATATCAAGGTCGTCACCAAAGACGTCCTGGACCTTGGGATGGTCGATCAGGTCTTCAATTATATACTGGGTGAGAAAGAGGCTGATAAAGTTTGGATCCGTAGCAAGATTTCGTAAGGGTGCGATCTTGAATTGGATGTCAAATTCTTCCATGTTGGAGAGTATACGAAATTGATCAGAAAACAGCTCACGCATTGCCTGTTCTGATGTGGTTTCAATAATATGTCGGTCAATGAGTCGCTGGACAAGCCTTGTGGAAAGCTCTTCAGCATTTTTGTAAGCCTGGGAAAGCATGAAACGTCTCTCCTGCTCACGTTTACGGTCAATAGCCCTGATTGTTGCGTCAGTGGCGCTGTTGTTATTGAAAACCCTTGCCATAATCATCCGTCCTGTAAAAAATTCAAAAAGTTAGCTGCAATTGCTGATACTCAAATTATCAACTGTCTAAATTAATACATTGTGTTCAATCTTTCAAAGTAAAAGGATAGGCAGGAATTCTTTTTTGGATAGCAAGTGTAAAAGCCTAGAAGATGCACTCCCTGAAGTGCAGTTTTTTATACAGCAGCAGGGTAAATTGCAGAAAGAATTTTTTAAGCAGATATCGATAAAGCATAAAGGTGTTATTGCATTACTGATTATTTTAATAATTAATTTGACTTCTTATAAAAAATACTAGGAATATATAATACTGTCAGGTTGTTAGGGTGTTGGCATACCTGAGTCTAACACATCTATTGGGCAAATAGATATGCATGGAGAAATATATAACTTCCGGGCGCAGGTCCCGATTGAGACCACTTTTTTCTTGACAATTCCCGCTCCGCTATATAATGTTGGGCGCTAAAATGAATCAAGGTTCAGTTAATATGCTGTCCATTTTTATCATTATAACTCACTGATAAGGGAGAAAAGTTATGTCGAAATTAGTAGCACCACATGGTGGAAAAGGTTTGGTCTGTTGTCTGCTGCATGGCAACGAGCTGGAAGCTGAAATCGAAAAAGCTGCCGGTCTTAAAAAAGTTCAGGTTTCTGCCCGCGCCAAGGGTGATTTGATCATGATGGGTATCGGTGGTTTCAGCCCGCTTGATGGTTTCATGACCAAGGCAGACTGGAAAGGCGTCTGCGAGAATTACACCATGGCTGACGGCACCTTCTGGCCGGTACCGATAACCCTTGACGTATCTGCTGCTGACGCTGCTGATATTAACGAGGGCGATGAAATTGCTCTGGAGCATGAAGGAACTATTTTTGCAACCATGAAGGTCAGCGAAAAGTATGCAATGACCGATGTTGACAAGAAGTGGGAATGCGAGAAGGTTTTCAAGGGCAAAGGTGAAGAAAGTGCTGATGACGTATTCTGGAAAGTAGCCATGGAAGATCATCCCGGCGTCCAGATGGTCATGGCCCAGAAAGAGTATAACCTTGCCGGCCCGGTTAAAGTCCTTTCCGAGGGTGAGTATCCGGAAGAGTACAAGGGTGTCTACCTGACCCCGGCCGAAGTCCGCACCATGTTCGAGGAGCGTGGCTGGTCTGACGTTGCCGCCCTGCAGCTGCGTAACCCCATGCATCGCTCCCATGAGTTCCTGGCCAAAATCGCCATTGAGGTTTGTGACGGCGTTCTGATTCACTCTTTGATCGGTAACCTGAAACCAGGTGATATCCCGGCTGACGTACGTGTTAAAGCCATTGATTGTCTGGTAGAGAACTACTTCGTAAAAGATAACGTTATTCAGGGTGGTTATCCTCTTGATATGCGTTATGCCGGTCCCCGTGAAGGTCTCTTGCATGCCACCTTCCGCCAGAACTACGGCATCACCAAGATGATCATCGGCCGCGACCATGCCGGTGTTGGTGATTTCTACGGCCTGTTCGATGCCCAGGATATTTTTGATGAGATCCCTACATCTACGGATCCTGGCAAGACCCTCCAGTGCAAGCCTCTGAAGATCGACTGGACCTTCTACTGCCATAAGTGTGACGGTATGGCTTCCCTGAGAACCTGCAACCACGGTAAAGATGATCGTGTCATCCTTTCCGGCACCAAGCTGCGCAAGGCCCTTTCCGAAGGCGCCGATGTGGTTGATCATTTCGGTCGTGACGAAGTACTGGTTATCCTGCGCGAATACTATGCCGGCCTGACCGAGAAAGTTGAGGTCAAAATGCAGAGCCATGCTGGTGGAGAAACAATGAAGTAGGCTTTTTTTTACAGATTAATTTTTTAGTAAAAAGAGGAGATGCCGCAAGGCATCTCCTCTTTTTTTATGCCTGCATTGTTCATGACGATTGTATGAAGGTGGTGCAAAGAGATTTGTGAACATGTGCGAGATATGCTAAAAATATGGTATGGCCATACCAGGAAAGAAGACAATGGACAGCACTTACAGTGTGGCGCAACTCAAGGAGTTGATTGCAGAGAAGCTTGGCCCACGGTTTGTGCCTCAGCGTTTTAAGATTATAACCGATACCTCCGATTTTTTTCGGGTGGATTATAATGATGTGTGTGTGTTGGGTGAAATCCCGTATCTGATGTTGAACTACACCCGGGAGGGACGCTTCGGCCTTGATGACGAACCCAAGTACTGGGTCAGGAAAGCTGTTGATCTGTTGAATGGCAGTCGCAAGATAATTAAACTTGTTTTTCATGAAGAGATTGAAGCCAGGATAGGGGACATTGTCTTCAAGTGTGTGCGCAGCCCCGGCAAGGAGGCTGATATTCTCAAGCTGGTAAGGGGACATACTAATTTTATGCAGGGAACAGCTGTTCTGGATGAGGCTGGCAATATCATCAGGATATTAGATAATATTCGCGGCAAACAGTTGGACGATCTCGTTTACCGGCTCAATGAAGATCATGAGGAGTATTTTTTTCAACACCTGCCCGGGCTTCTGAAAACATTTGTCGGGTTGGTGGAGGCTATTGGTTTTTTGCATGATCACGGTCATAAACACGGTGATATCAGGCGCGACCACATCCTGCATGACCGGGAAAATAATTGCTATCGCTGGATTGATTTCGACTATGACTATATGCACATGGCCAGCATGTTCAGTTATGATTTATTCGGCCTGGGCAATATCCTTATTTTTCTGGTCGGCGGTGGTGATCTCACCATCCAGCAATTGACTGCTGAAAACGCGCCTGCTTTGCAGAATCTGGCAGAGGAGGACATGAACATAATATTTAACAACCGGGTGGCAAATATTCAGAAGATCTATCCATATGTACCGGATGCGTTGAATTATATCCTTCTGCACTTTTCAAATGGTGCCAATCTGTATTATGAAAATACTGAACAGTTGCTTGAAGGTCTTGGAGATGTACAAATCAATGCGTGAAGCATTGCTTTTTAGAGGATGAAATTATGAGTATAGATCATACAAAGTGTGATATTACGGGCATGGTTGAAAGGCATATTATGGTTGCTGTTGATACCTCTGACAATGCCAGGAGGGCGGTTCTTTTTGTGGCGGATTTTTTTGGATGTTACGAGGGTTTCCAGGTAACTCTGCTGCATATAATTCTCGAACCTGAAGCCACTTTTTTTCGTGATAATGATGAGCGCCAAAAGTGGCTTGCCGAACAGCGTGAGGAATCGAGAGAAATCATGGAGGAATACAAGCATATTCTTTTGGATGCCGGTTTTCAGGAAGGCAAGGTGAAGATACGCATCGAGACCATGCGTGCTTCTTCTGTTGCAGATTGTATCCTTAAGGAACAGGAAGTAATGAAATGCTGCACCATCGTTATCGGCAGGCGAGGTATTTCAAAGAAGGAGGAGTTTATTTTTGGCTCCACTTCAAACAGGATTATTCATGAAGCCAAGAAATGTGCTGTTCTGGTGATCGAATAAGTTGCCGCTAAAATAGTATAATGTTAACCGAACGAAGGAAAAGCAATACATGAAAGAATTGACGGTCGG
>JBDLJI010000157.1:0-5343 GCA_039714455.1 Thermodesulfobacteriota bacterium | reverse complement strand
TTCTCCTTTATGTGTTATTAGTTCAAAAGCCCCTCAGATGTTTTCGCATATAGTTTAAGTTTGCAATCTATATTTTAATCACAATAGGTTATTAATGTATAGATTATTATTTATTTGTCAGGCGAATTGCAGATGTCTTGCCAACATCTATGGTTTTGTCATACAAAATCTGACTCAATATGTCCACCGTACATCTTTATAGACGTCTTTACGGTGCCCTATTTTTACAACAAGAACGACAAGCCGATCATCATGAATTTCATAAATTATCCGATAATCGCCAGAGCGTATTTTATGAAAAGAATTATTGCCCTTCATTTTGGTAGTGACAGTGTCAGGCAAATTTTCGGCAAGTTTTTTTCTGGCTTCGGCTGTAGTAACTGTAGTCATGATGACACCCCCCTGATGTACATTACGTACAAATTGCACATTTCCTTAGAGCTGTTGTCAAGAAATTATACCAATCGCTGAAAAACGACGCGCTTAAGCAGCGCGCGTCTTAGCTCAAGCGTTAGCCTTCATAAATTTCAATTTGACCTTTTGGCATTTTAGTGCTAAATTAAGACCATAATATAGTACTAAATTAAACCTGAGGCAAATGTCATGAAAACAGTACTTGCAAATTGCTCAGCCAGCATATCTGAGTTGAAAAGAAATCCAAGCGCCCTAATAGATCAGTCCGAGGGCGCGCCTATCGCTATCTTGAACCATAACCGACCAACGGCTTACCTCATCCCTGCTGAAACATATGAAATGCTTATGGAAAAATTTGAGGATTATCAACTTGGCCTTATTGTCAATGAAAGGCAAAATGAAAAAATTGAAGCTGTAGAAGTTGATATCGATGAAATATAAATACAAACTCAAATTCCTACCAACCGCATTAAAGGAATGGAAGAAACTGGATTCTTCTATTCAAATCCAACTAAAGAAAAAACTAAAAGAACGCCTGCAAAATCCCCAAGTACCGTCTAGTCAACTTTATGGTTTCGAAAACCATTATAAAATCAAACTGCGAGCAAGTGGTTACCGTTTAGTCTACGAAGTAATTAAAAAGGAAATAGTTGTCCTGATTATTGCTGTTGGCAAAAGAGAGAAGAATCTCGTTTACAAAAAGGCCGCCAAAAGGAAAAAAGGCTAACCAATCACTGCACTTGACGCCTGAACACAGGCGCAAGTTAGCCCAAACGTTATGAGTACAAGGAAAAGAAGGGCATAGAATGAACCAAATCAATATTCACTTGCCAGTGCAAATGGAGCAAACTCTATAGGTTTAATTATTCCTTGCCATCGTATAATCGGTAGTGATGGAGAACTTGTCGGTTATGGAGGTGGGTTGCCTGTAAAGAAGCGCCTTTTAAAGTTGGAACAAAGCAATACTGTTTTGAGTGATGATGAGAAATATATCTTCATAGGCAGTAGAGACACACGATATGATGGTGTATTTTTTAATGCCGTGAAAACAACAGGAGTATATTGCTTGCCATCATGCAGTCTAAGAAACCAAACAGAGAACTTGACAGGTTCTTTTCCGGGACGGTCTTTATTTGCTCGCCATACTCTGAAGGGCAGAACCCCCTGTCAAAACCATTCTATATCCCGTGGATCATAGGCGATGGTCACCTCTTTACCCGGATAAAGCCTAAGCTTTTCAACCCTGTCCCGCTTCATGCGTATGGTTATGACCAGTTCCGCGACTTTAATGGCGGCTTGAACCGTATCACCGTTTCTTTCCAGAAAAAGCCGGGTAATGAACCCGTTCAATTTATCGACATTCCATTCCAGCAAAGGGTACTTGCCGGGCAATGTTATTTTCAACCTGGACGGGTCAAGCACTACCATATGTTTCCCTTCTTCAGGTTTTGGAGCAACCAGAATCTGACCGTCCTCCAGTTCCTTCTGCAAAAGATCCTTTTGGCCCATTCTCCAGGGCCCGTAAACTGTGCAGCCCATACCGCCTTTAAAAATCCTGCCGTGCAGTAAATGCAGCACGGAGTCGCAAGTTTCATAGAGCCATTGCCAGTCATGGGTTGCGACCACCAGAGTTGCCCCCCACTCTTCCCTTGCCTGCAGAGACGCATTTTTGATAAGCCGGGCGCTTTCCGCATCTACACTGGCAGTCGGTTCATCGAGCAGCAGCACTTCCGGCTTCAGAACCAGACGCGCAGCCAGGGCTACACGCTGTGCTTCCCCACCGGAGAGTTGATACCATTTCCTTCTGATAAAATTTTCCGGCTCCAACCCGACAAGACCCAATGCCTCTGCCACCCGATTTCGGATATCTCTCGTATCCCCCCTGATTTTAAGACCGTAGGCAACATTATCAAAAACAGAACGGCGCAGAAGGTAGGGATCCTGGGGCATGAGGGTTATCTTGGAACGGACCTCGCCGGAAAATGAAGATTTTTTCTGTCCTTTAAAAAGTATTGTGCCATAGGTTGGCACTTCCAGAAAACAGAGGAGCTTAAGCAGGGTGGACTTGCCGCTGCCGTTCGGCCCTATAAGTCCTACTATGGAAGCGGGCGCAACAACAAGATCTTCAATGGAGACGACCTGCTTGTCCCCGTAAAAATGATCTATGTCCTGAATCTGATATATATCCACTTCAGGCTCTCCTGCGCAAACCGGCCAGAAAAATATTTACAGTGAATGCAATCAGGAGCAATACCAGCCCCAGAGCTACCCCCATACCGAATTCACCCTTGTTTGTTTCCAGGGCAATTGCCGTGGTGATGGTTCTTGTATGCCATTTGATATTGCCGCCCACCATCAGGGAAATGCCGACCTCGGTCAGGACTCTGCCCGTGGCTGTCACTGCTGCTGCCATTATGCCAAGCCGGACTTCCCATAATGTGCTTTTCGCTATCTGGAAGCGGCTTGCCCCCAGAGACATAAGGGTGATCCGCAGATTACGGTCAGACGCCTCAACAGCCGTCGCGGTCAGGGCAATTACAATGGGCAGGGACAGAATCGTCTGGCCGATGGCTATGCCTGTTATGGTAAAAAGAAGCCCCGCCTCACCTAATGGCCCGTTTCTGGTGAGCAACGCGTAAATGAGAAGACCAATAAATACAGTGGGCAATGACAACAGAGTGTTCACTACAATGCGAATATATTTCTTTAACCTGAAATCGAAATATCCCAGAAAATAACCGAAGGGAATACCCAGCAGCAGACTTACAGCCATTGCCAGGCTCGACGCACGAACGGTGGCGCTGATGGCTGAGTACGTTGCCGGATCACGATTGACAAGAAGTGTTACGGCCTGGGAAAAACCCTCTTGAAAAAAATCCATTCCTATTCCCGGATTGCATTAGGTGTAAAAAGCTGTTTGCCGAGGAGTTTGAATTCACCTATCAAGCGCTGTGCCTCAAAACCTGTTATCCAGTCCGACAGAACTTGTGCATTTTCATATTTTACATTTGTACAATGCTTTGGATTAACCGGTATGATGCTGTACTGGTTCAACAGCATGTCATCGCCCTCAACCAGTATGACAAGCGCATGGTTGGAGTCGGCAACGGATTCATACTTGATATACGTACCCCGGTCAGTCAGGGTATAGCCTTTCAACTCCCCTGCGACATTTATGGTCGCCAGCATTCCCTGACCGCTCTGCCTGTACCAGGGTTCCTGTTCAGGCATGGTCATATCTGCAAGTTTCCAGAGTGCACGTTCCTTTTTATTGGTACCGGAATTGTCGCCCCGGCTGACGAAAACATTGGCCGATGACCCGATTGCCGACAATGCTGCGCCAACCCTTTTCCCCATACTGCCTGCAGGATCTTCAGGCGGCCCGATCAGGACAAAATCATTATACATTATTTCAAGACGATCTATGCCAAACCCCTTATCAACAAAATCCTGCTCAGCCTGTGGGGCATGAACCAGGAGGACATCCACGTCGCAGTTTTCACCGAGCTTTATTGCCTTACCGGTGCCGGTAGATACCCAGCGGATATTGATTCCGGACTCTGCCGTAAAAGACGGCATAAGATAGTCGAGCAAACCTGTGTTATCAGTACTTGTTGTGGTTGCCATTAACAGTTTATCAGCTGTTTCAGCAGCCTGACCTGTCTGCACGGATAAGAAAATACCGGTGTGCAGAACAACCACGGAAGAGATCATTATGCATAGGATTTTTCGGAGCGTTGATCTATTTTCCATCTCCCCGGCTTCCTTTTGTCAGCGGCATACTATTTTATTCCAGGACTTTTATATTAAGACTTCAGGAGTTTCAAACGTTTTAGTATGGTGCAAATTCAATAAAATTCCAACCAGGTTTTTTAAAACCCGTATACCATCTTCTATGCTCTCAGACTATCACCATTCACTATTAAATGCTGAAATGTTCGTGAGAAATGCGGGCTAATTAGTCACCCCGGAACATTCTGGTCTCCGCCAAAAAAGAAAAGGACCCAAGCTGTCAGATTGCATCATGTAAATGCAGCGGCTTGAGTCCTTTAGACTTAAAATTTATCGTTATAAAAGTTATTCGCCGATGATTTTAACCAGGACTCTTTTTTTACGACCACCATCAAACTCACCGTAAAATATCTGTTCCCAGGTGCCGAAATCAAGCTTGCCGTCAGTAATTGCCACAACCACTTCCCTGCCCATCACCTGTCTTTTTAAATGGGCATCGGCGTTGTCTTCATAGCCGTTATGCCGGTATTGGGAAACAGGCTCATGGGGGGCAAGCTTTTCAAGCCAAACCTCATAATCATGATGCAGGCCGGATTCATCATCATTGATAAAGACCGAGGCAGTTATGTGCATGGCATTGACCAGCACCAACCCTTCCCGCACACCACTTTCCAGCAAGCATTCATCCACCTGCGGCGTGATATTGATAAAAGCCCTTCTGGATGGCACATTAAACCAGAGTTCCTTGCGAAAGCTTTTCATATTGACCTCATCATTCAGCAGACAGCTGCACAATTTTTGAGAGCCTATTTCTGTTTCTTTGCCAGCTCAGCATCAATAACCTGCCTGAAACCAGGAAGGCTCCTCTGCTGTAGCATGCGACCATTGACAAAAATAGCTGGGGTGCCGCGTACACCCGCTTCAACACCGTCTTTTAAATCACGCTGGACCATGGCAGCCAGGGCCGGATTTTTCATATCCTGTTTGAACTGTTCCATATTCAGCCCGAGCGCCTGCGCAAACTCCTCAAATTTTGCATCACTGAGACTGCTGTAGTTCTTAAAAAGTTCTGCGTGGAACTCCCAGAATTTATCCTGCTGATTCGCGGCCAGAGTTGCTATAGCCGCATTCATGGCAGACTTGTGGATTCGTGTCAGTGGGAAATTTTTGAAAACCAGTTTAACATCATTCGGATAC
>JBDLJI010000156.1:0-5345 GCA_039714455.1 Thermodesulfobacteriota bacterium | reverse complement strand
TGCAGGCTATACGGATGTATCGGCTTGCCTTGTGCGAACAGTTCAGCATATTTTTTCATCTACACCATTCGTAAACACTCTGTTCCTGTTAATATCCTGCATACCATCTTCTATGCCCTCAGACCATCACCATTCACTATTGAATGCTGGAATGTTCGTAAGAAATGCGGGTTAACCTCTGGAAACCGGACCATCCCGTTCACAATACTGGAAAGACCTTTAAAAAACGTTCCCTTAACTTACTGGATAGTATATTTTCCCCCGGGACCGCCAAGGCCTAATCTGTTGCCCTGCCCCTGTTTGAAAACACTCAACAAGATCACCAACTCTGACCTTGTTGAAGTCTCTTATTTTCAAACCAACCTCCTGGCCTTTCTTTGCCGCTCTGACTGCATCCTTCTCAATATGGAGAGACTCTATCGTTCCAACATACATTGGGCCCATAGCTCCCAGGAGCCGAAATGATTTCCCCTGGGTCAATTTTCCTGTCAAAACTTTACAGCCCAGTATGATGCCTTTTCGACTGCTTTTAAAAAGCGCAATCACTTTTGCAGTTCCAACGATTTCTTCGACAGGCTTCTGAGGGATAAGGCTTCTGCCTATAGACTCAACATCTTCAAGCAGCCTGTAAATCACATCGTAGAGGCGGATCTCTATAGTGTGCTCAATTGCCATTTGACCAATATGGCCCATGATCCCGACATTGAAACCAATGATTAATCGACTGCCGGTCTCAGCCATGAAAATATCTGATTTATTGATGGACCCAACACCTGACCTGATGATACCAATCTCCACTCCAGGCAGGTTTATTGCTGAGATCGAAGAAGTAATAGCTTCAACGCAACCGGAGGTGTCGCATTTAATGACAATTTCCAGCCTATTTCGAGGGGCTGCTTTTGCAGAAACCGGGTCTCCTGTTTCTGCTATTGCCTTTTGGCGTTTTGTTTTCTTCTTAATATGATGGCCGGAAGTCTTTCTGCTGCTCATGCCAAACACCACTTCAGATAATATTTATTGCATAAAAGGTTGTTTCTCTTAACAGGAAAAGCTGTTTCTTCCTGAAGCCATTTCACGCAGCCGGGCAGTGGAGTTAAGAGAGGAAAACGAATCGGGCAGTACCCCGTATAAACTTCACGACGTGCCGAAGATCACTCTCTTTATGAACAGATAAACCGTTAAGCGGCCCTCCTGGTCATTTTCTTCAGCCTGTTGATACGGCGGCGAATAATCTCGATTTTCTTTTTATCTCCCTCCGGGCGGATAGATTCTTTCTCCGCACGAAGCCTGACAATTTCCTGCTTCATTTCCCTGGTTGTCATTTCCTTCTTAGGTCCGGCTGTTTTTCTCTTTTTTTTCGTGGCTGGTTTTTCATCCTTGATGCCTCGGGCTTCCTTCATAGCTGCCAGCAACTGGTCTTTCTTCATGCCGGACACACCCTTTATATCGGGTATTTCTTCCTTTGCAGCCTCACGAAGTTCAACAACAGTCATCTTATCCAGGGCTTTTTCGGTCTGTTGTTTATCATTTTTCACTTCTTCAGCCATTGGTTCTCCTCCTGTTCCAAATTATTGTATAGCAGCGTTAAACCTTCATCGGCTTCCGTGAAGGAAGGATATATCTTTTATATTTATAAACATTTACGCTCCATGCAAAGTTATTTTTTGTGTTAGCCCTATATTGCTGGTTTTTTACCCAATAATTTTGAAATTATTAGCAAACCTCATGCTCATTCCTGATCGACCGGCAAAAAGCACAATGGCTCCCCCCAAAAGGCTTCTGAACTAAGGTTATTATTCCTGATCTCTTCCAGCCTTTCGCATTCTGTTCCAGACAGTAAAATAGATCCCGATATTTACGCTTAATACAATTAATCCGAAGCCGACTTGCATCTGCCTGGTTAGAGATGCCGGATAAAGGATAGGTACTATATAATGCTCAACGAATCCGGTATCATAGCCTACAACACCTCCCCTTTCCCGCAGCATATTTTCCAGAGGTGTTAAAGGACATATCCAGCCGAAAAACTCTATGCTTGCAGCCCAGAAAACCGCAGGAATATGATACCAGGCCACACTGGATTTCCATAGAACGAGAAATCCCCCCAGCAGCACAAACAACACAAAAAAACCATGCAGGACCAAAACGAGATCAGCAAGAGAATTATAGAGCACTATTCGCCTCTCCAGCAGGATAGATGGAATAAATTGGTATCAGCCTGTAAAAGGTCCTTGTTGCTCAATCAGCAAGAGTCCCGGCCAATAGTTTTTCACGAATTATTTCCTTGAGAACCATATTTTTCATTTTTAAGCCTTCACGCCCATACTGCATATTCGCCTCGATCAGATACCACTTTCCATTACTCTGCAGCAGATCAAGACCAACATCATTAAAGTTGCATTTCCTGGCAAATTCCCGGGCCAGTTCCATAGCATCCCGGGGTATGTTGTCGAAATCAATTACTCCTCCCTGGAAGAGATTTGTTCTGAAATCCCCATGGGAGAGTTTGCGCCAATAGGCCAGAACCGGTTGGTAGTTGATCAGGATCACCCGCAGATCCTTTTCATGTGGCAGGTATTCCTGAATATAGGCGAATTTCGTTTTTGCAAGGTATTCCGCCAACTGGGCAGAATCAGTAATCTTGTATACCCCTCTGCCGCGGGATGACGCCCTGGGGATCTTTGCGATGAAGGGAAAGGGGAAATCTTTTTCGATCCGGTCAAATTCTCTCTGCAGGTAGATTGTTGTCTTAGGATGCGGAATGGAAAGCATATTGAAAAGGGTGGTCTGCTTCATCTTTTGACCGGCATACAGATAGGTCTCTACACTGGGGAAAATCTTCTTTCCCATGGTGGTAAAATACTGGGCATAATTCAGGCTTGGATACAGGATAAACTCGGCGTCATGTATTTTCCGTCTTTCTTCCGGCGTATAGTCATGAAAGTTAGGCCTGACTCCCAGAGTGAGCACCTCAGGCACTCCCAGCAATCTACTGCCTAATGCAATATATTCTGGAGACTCTTTGCCCATGCCTATTTCCTTTACACCATCATTTTCGACAGACATCAGGTCTATGATCCTCCGGAATTACCCTAAGGCGTGCAGCTTGCATAATTTCCGCAAGCCCCTGCTCAATCCCATCCACGAACCTTTCATCCCGGAAATGCGGGAACATTACTTCCTTTAAAATTCTATCTGCTGCACCTTTTTCGATTAACGACTCAAAGGCGGAACCAGCCTCGAAGCGGACACTTCCTTCCTGCAAAGCAATACTGACCAGGATGCCGTTGCCGAACCCCGGTTGGCCTATATCCCAAGCCGTGGCGGTCCTTTTGGAAAAATCCTCAATACTCTCTCCTGCGAGGGAAGGCACAATAAGTACCAGGATCTGATGACAGGTCTCCTCTTCATAAGCTGCCAGAGAGGCTGATATCCTGGAATTATCAACCGGGGACAAAATTTCTGCATAGTCAGTGATCCAGCCATCCCGGGCCAAAGGTTGCGGTGTTTGATCTTTTTTCATACATCCGGCAACTGAAAGGAGCAATACTGAACAGAGCAGCACAGTTGCTGTAAGTTGCAATAAACACCGCAGTACTCCTGTTTTCATTTTACAGGGTGACAATTGCATATCCCTTCTCAATATATGGGGCCATGCCGACATGACCTGCCATTTCATCTGCAATTTTTAACCCTTCGGCTTCTGCAACTTCAAGCGCGCCCATTTTTATGGCACAGGCCCTGCAGACTGCATCGATAAGCTCCAGTTTCTTCACCTTCTCGTAAAGTGCATGTAAGGGATGTTCCGGTTTGCGGAGATCGATAATGAGCTTCGTTGCCTCTCCCTCCAGTATTATTTTTACCGCTCTTCCCCTGTCATGCATGTCTATAGCATTCAGCAGGACATGGACAAAGCAGATGGGGTTTCCCCTGAATGCGAAAATTGCTGTTTTACTCATTGTAATTCTCTCATCATTTGTCGGATTAGCTTGGCTGATTCAAATACATTTTTCTGATGACATCTACCAGAATGATCCTATTGTTACTGCTCAATCAAGCCGCGGAAAAAGTGTCCAACGGATAAAAAATGGCTCGCCGCCACCTTCCGTGTCAAGACAGACAACTCCGCTATTCTGAAACTTGATTACCAATGTTTCAGGTGAACCGGCAACAAGGTAAGACACCAACCGCTCCATAAATGGCAGATGTCCCACAACCATGATATTCTCTTCACTGCTGACCCTAGAGGTGAAAGTAGTGACATCATCCAATGGGGCCAGGGCGGGCCCTTTGGCAATACCGGCTTCCGGCTCCAGAATCTTCATGAAAATCTCCGCAGTCTGCAGAGCCCTTTTCTTGCCGCTGTGAATGATGCGCGAAACCTGAACATTCTGTTCAGCAGCCATTTCGGCCATAGCCCGGGTTTCTTCAATGCCCAGCCTGGAAAGACCTCTGTCGGGGTCCTCCTCCTTTGGCAAACTTTTTCCATGTTGTACCAAAAACAGCGCCATAACAGACTCCCAACTGTAAGCTAAATTACATGAATTTAGTCTAAATGCCTGTCCTTAAATAACCAAACTCTGTGCCTCTGTGCCTTTATAATTACTTTTCTTTCTTCTTTACAATAACCCAGAGAGCGTGAATCATGCCTGGCACAACACCCAGAATGGTGAGGAGAATATTGATCCAGAAATGAAATCCCAAACCAATCGTCAAAAACACAGCCAGGGGCGGCAACAAGATTGCCAGCACTATGCGCAGAATATCCATTTATTACCTCTCTATTCTTCAAGCATTGTTTTGATAAAGGAATTTGCCTCTCCAATGGATTTTTCCATCTCCTGTATAAGGTCGGCTATATCTGACTCAACACCCACCAGCTCACTTTGCAGGGAAGCAATTGCCTGGGCATTCAGATTATGCTTAAGGTAGAGCACCTGATCACGGAATGCCTTTAAAACAGGATCAATTTTCGCTTCAGCTTTGTGCATGGCTTTTATCAGCTGGTCATACTGACGCCTGGTCTGCGACATTTTCCGTTCACTGTCCCGCCGTAACGAAGCATTGGAATACTGGTCCAACTCATCTTCCCATTCAGCAAACAGGGCCTCAGACACATCTTCTACCGCATTAATTCTTTTGTTAACGTCGTCAGCCTTAGCTTCGCTCTTATCATACTCAGCCTGCAGGGTCTTATATTTATCCTCCAGTTTCCCGCCTTTGAAATTCAGTACCGTGCTGAACTGCTCCAGGGCTGACTGGAATTGCTCCTTTGCCTCTTCCTGGCTGTCACGTGCCTCCTCCACACGGTCAACCATGATATCGCGCTTGTGAACCCCGAATTT
>JBDLJI010000155.1:0-5414 GCA_039714455.1 Thermodesulfobacteriota bacterium | reverse complement strand
TGACTTCCTCTCCATGATATGCTATTGAATCAAACGTTAACAACAGATATTTACATCAATTTTTCAGATAGCACCCTTAAACGCAGGGCACCCTTTTTAGTACCCCCTTGAGGGGTGAAAACTCCGACTTCGAAATCACCCATGAAATATTCGGGCTAGCAGCAACTTAAAGCAGCACAGGAATTACATAATGGACTTTTCCCTAAGCGACATAAGCTCGGCAAACCTTTTTCAGAATGGTCAGAATTTTATCAGTTTCAGCATCATGGGAATGCTGATTGTTTTTGCAGGACTGTCAATTATCAGCATCTACATAGTACTGTTGCCGAAAATTCTTAACCTGCCCAAAATGCTTGCAGCAGAAAAGGAAATAAAAAAGAAGAAAAAAGAAGAAATTAAATCTCTTCCTGCGCAGGATTCGGAACTCTTGCTGGCCATAACCGTTGCCCTCCACCTTGACCAGACAAGCAGCGGCAGCTTTCAAAAAATTACCTGGCAACGAAACAGCGCTCAAGAATCAGCCTGGTTGACGGCCGGCAGAGTAAGAAGCCTCGCTGTACGCAGCCATCTGCCTGACCGCAGAAGCTAGGGAGTATTACCATGCGAAAATATGATCTGACCATAAACAGCAACAGCTATGAAGTAATTGTAAAAAAAGTTACTGAAACTGAAGCCCTTGTCGAAGTCAATGGTCAGGAACATACTGTTTCCATCAATCAAATAGAAAGCCTCATCCTGCCGGAATCAATACCACAACCGGCCCCCAAACACGTATCCGGTCCGGGGTATACTCCCGCAGCAACCCCATCAACCATGCCTTCTGCCGAAGGAGCCCTCATCGCACCCATGCCGGGACAGATAAAATCCATTTTCGTCCGGGAAGGTGACAAGGTCAAAGCTGGCCAGAAACTGCTTATCATGGAAGCAATGAAACTGGAAAACAAGCTGCCGGCCACCCGGGACGGCATTGTCAAAAAAATCCTGGTGCGGGATGGAGATGTTGTCAGCCAGGGGCAGGAACTGGTTATTATCAGCTGATTTTCGTGGAGACACCGTGTGAATTTTGAGAGTTTTCTGCATAATACAGGCTTTGCCCATCTTGAAATAGGCAATGTAGCCATGATCCTTATCGGGATCATATTCATTTACCTTGCCGTTGCCAAAGACTATGAACCACTGCTGCTTATCCCCATTGGCCTCGGCATAATAGTCGGAAATGTGCCGCCCATAAAAGGTATGCTTCTGAGTGTCTATGACGCTGGCAGCGTCTTGTATTATCTTTATTTCGGTGTGACCAAGGGTATTTACCCGCCCCTGATTTTTCTTGGCATCGGGGCAATGACCGATTTTTCCACCATGCTTTCCAATCCCAAGCTCATCCTTCTGGGGGCGGCCGCGCAGATTGGTATATTCCTGACTTTCCTGGGATCTTTGTACCTTGGTTTCACTCCGGCCCAGGCTGGCTCCATTGGTATAATTGGCGGAGCTGACGGTCCTACAGCAATATTCCTCTCCTCCATGCTGGCCCCGGAACTCCTGGGCCCCATCGCTATTGCTGCCTATTCCTATATGGCACTGGTACCGGTAATACAGCCGCCGATCATGTACCTGTTCACTACAGATAAGGAAAGAAAAATCCACATGAAACCACCACGGGTGGTCTCAAGAAAAGAAAAAATTATCTTCCCGGTCGTAGCCTTTCTGATCTGCGCCATGATCGCTCCTGGTTCCATTGCCCTTCTCGGAATGCTCTTCTTTGGCAATCTCCTGAAGGAAAGCACGGTTACCGAACGGTTGGCAGTATCAGCCAGGCATGCACTGATTGATATAGTTACTATCCTGCTGGGCTTTACTGTGGGGGCCAGCACCCAGGCCCAAACATTTCTGACCCCGGAATCACTGTTCATCTTCGGGCTTGGCGCCCTTTCATTTATCGTTGCCACCATGGGTGGGGTACTGTTTGCCAAATTTATGAATCTCTTTCTAAAAGACAAAATAAACCCCCTTATAGGGGCGGCCGGTGTTTCAGCAGTGCCTGATTCAGCCCGGGTCGTTCAGATGGTAGGGCATAAGGAGGATCCCAATAATTTTCTCCTTATGCATGCCATGGCGCCAAATGTGGCCGGAGTGATCGGTTCTGCAATTGCTGCCGGTGTGCTCTGGTCAGCCCTGGGTAATTTTTAACACCCCCTTGTTTTCCCATTGCTTTCTCCATAAGAATAGAGAATTAATCATAAGTCTGGATAGCAGTAAAATACGACATGCTTTTATCTTCAGGTATTTTATGCTTCTTCCATTAACAGGTATCTCATTATGAAAGGCAGCAAACTTGGCGATTTTGAAATTTTCTGGCTTAATGGCGGTGAATTCGAGCTTGACGGCGGCACCATGTTCGGGGTTGTCCCAAAGTCACTCTGGGCAAAAAAATATCCTGTTGACGAGAAGACCCCCCTCGGTTTCGAAGAAAATTATATCAAACTCCTCAATTCTCCTCTTCTGATTAAAACCCCGGATTCCCTTGTACTTATTGAAACCGGCCTTGGCAACAAACTCTCCCAAAAACAGAAAGAGATTTACAGAGTCACCAAAGACTGGGACTTGCCTCAAGAGCTTGAAAAAATTAGCCTGACGCGGCAGGGCATAGATTATGTCATTCTGACCCATTGCGACTTCGACCATGCAGGCGGAATTGTCATGATTAATTCCGACGGAGACGAGGAGCTTACCTTTCCCAATGCCAAACATATTGTGCAGAAACTCGAGTGGGAAGATGTCATGCAGCCCAATAAAAGATCAGCAAACACCTACTGGGAACAAAATTTTTCAAAATTAAAAGATACTGACAACCTGCAGTTGATTGACGGTGATTTTGAAATCTGCCAGGGAATTGAGGTGCAGCATACCGGAGGTCACACCAGGGGACACCAGATTGTCAGGATTCAATCGGGAAAAGCAATAGCCTATCACCTTGCAGACCTGCTGCCCACCCATGTGCATTTCAATCCCCTCTGGATTATGGCCTATGACAACTTCCCCATGGATGCCATTGCGCTGAAAGAAAAATATGAGGCCATCGGCCTCAGGGAAAATGCCTGGTTCACCTTTTATCACGACCCTTCCATGTATGCCTGCAAGTTCGACGACCAGGGCCGGGTTGTTAAAAAAATCAACAGTGACGCTTCGAAGAAACCAGCAGAAAAAAAAGCAAAAATACCCACCCAGGATTTAAATGTCCGAAAGGGGAACCTGGTGACTCTCAGTTGTCCCTCCTGTCTCCTTGTCCGGGATGTATCCGTTGCAAAGTACACCGGGCAAAAACATTCCCTAATTGTCAACTGCCCCTGCGGCACCACCTATGGCGTTAATCTCAACTTCAGGAAACAATACAGGAAAGCTGTATCCATAGGTGGATATTACACCATTGACGACAAAGATGTCGGTTCGATTGATTCCGGTAATGTTCCCACTGTGCCCATTAACTGCCGCATCAATAATATTTCCATGGGAGGACTCGGTTTTACTGTTCTGGGCCAGGTGCGTGTCCAGGTTGGAGACAAGCTCAGAATCAGATTCTCTCTTGATAAGGAACCACCTGAAATTATTGAAAAGGATATAATTGTCAAATCAATACGTGACAATTATATCGGCTGCGCATTCATTGAAGAAACAGGCTTCAGTGACAGGACTCTCGGCTTCTACCTCATGAAGTAGCCCCTCTCTTTATTCTTTCCAGGCAATCTATCTGGCTGACAGGCTTGTTCTCTTCTGGTAGCTTTTTCCGGGCAACGCCTGGACCATGCCCTTGAGTTCCAGGAGTAGAAGCAATTCATTAGTTTGTTGGGCAGAAAAACCGCTTTCTTTGACAATTTCGTCAAAGGAGCGGGGGTAAGTTTCAATGAATCCGAACATCTCTGCTTCATTCGGGCTCAGGTTTTCCAGAAAGACCTGTTCATCGTCTTCCCCGCCGGTGTCTGCAGTTTTTGGCTGCAATGCAACAACAGAAAACTCCTCAACGATATCGTTAATACTATGAACCAGTTTTGCGCCCTGTTGTAACAGAGTATGGGTGCCGGCGCTTTTTACCGAGTCGATACGGCCGGGCACGGCAAAAACCTCCCGTCCCTGTTCCAGGGCATGGCTTGCGGTAATGAGTGAACCGGAACGTTTTGCAGCCTCAACCACCACAATACCAAGAGACATGCCGCTGATGATCCTGTTACGGGCCGGAAACCGAAAACTGTCCGGCTTGGTGCCAAGCGGGTACTCGCTTACCACTGCCCCTGCAGAAGTTATCTGCTCATAAAGATTACGGTTGCCCGGCGGATATACAATATCAAGGCCGCATCCAAGGACAGCCACTGTCTTCCCTTCAGCAGCTAAAGCACCTGAATGTGCAGCCGTATCTATGCCCAGAGCCATGCCGCTGATGATGGTAAAACCCTGCCTGGACAAATTATTTGCCATCTGTTCGGCCACACTTCTGCCATAGACTGTGGACGCGCGTGACCCCACTATTCCCAGCCCCCTGCAGTTGAGCACTTCAGGATTTCCCTTTACATAAAGCACTACGGGAGGATCATATATTTTTTTCAGGAGATCAGGGTAGAGGGGATCATCAAAAGGGATTATCGTAATATTTTTTTCTTCTGCCCGCTCAATTTCCTTTTTAACCAGGTCTTCAAGCTGTTGCCTCCCCTCGCCAAACAAAGCCGTCAAAGTCTCCTGCCGCAGAGAAGTTGCACTAGCCAGATCGGAACTGCCGGCTGACAACACCTTTTCCGGACTGCCGAAATGTGCCACAAGTTTAAAGCAGGTTACCGGCCCTATACCGGGAACAAGGTGCAGGGCAAGCCATGATTGAATTTGTTTCATGCCTGTCACACTCACTCGGTATCTCCGTTATCCATTGACCCCAGATATTTATCCAGTTCGGCTTTTCTAAGCAGCAATTCTTCCAGCAATTTCGAATCCTGACTTTCCTGCGCGATTCTTATGTCCCCGCTCAACTGCCGAATCTCTTTTTTAAAACGGTACCTGACAAGCCAGACCAGCATCTCGTCGGCCATTTTCGCTATCACATCCGAGTCATCCTGCCCGAGGAAGGGAGAGGAAATGAGAAGGCGGGAAACATAAGAACGTTCCAAGCCTTCCGGAAGGGCTTCCATAAGTTGCTCCGGTCTGGTCACCTCTTTCTCTTCAGATAGTTTCTGTAAAGCATCGAGTATATCGCCGGCTGGATTTTCAACAAGTATATCCTCAATACCTGCTTCAAGAAAACGCTTAAGAAAGCCGGGATAGAAAACCAGGAATTCCAGCAGCTGCGCCTGCTTTCTGGGAAGCTGGACCTGTATTTCAGCATTTCCTCCCTTTTCAGTACCGGCAGCGGGCCGGACTGGCCGGACCTGTGTTTTCTT
>JBDLJI010000154.1:0-5457 GCA_039714455.1 Thermodesulfobacteriota bacterium | reverse complement strand
TCGTTCCGAAGTTCCCTGACTGCTTAATTTCATTTTTACCCTCACTTGGCCTGGTTTAAAATGATTGCATCCGCCCAGTAATTGTTGTTGAAGTGAGTCTTCAGTATTTTTAAGAAGAAATTAAAGGACAGCACTTTTTTAAACTGCCGCAAATAAGTTCTCTATTTCATTGCAATTGTTTGATTTGAGTAAATTAATTTTAGACCAATAAAAACTGAAAATCAAGAGCAACATGAATTGATGCGTTTGGTAAAAGGAGAGTTACCCCAGGAGATTATCAAGGGACATCATGATAACAAAGCCCACGATAATGCCGAAGGTGGCCAGCCTGGACCTGCCCTTGGCATGGGTTTCAGGGATTATTTCGTCACTGATAACAAAAAGCATGGCGCCGGCTGCAAAGGCCAGCCCCAGTGGTAATATGGGCTGGAAGACGGTGACAGCCCCAACACCAAGGAATCCCCCTACAGGTTCAACAAGACCCGTTAACGTTGCAATGCCGATGGCCTTCAGCCGGCTGTAGCCGAGTCCTAATAACGGCATGGCAACAGCCAGTCCTTCCGGCATGTTCTGCAGCCCGATTCCAATTGCAAGGCTGGTGCCGTTTGCAATGTCACCGCCGCCAAAACCAACGCCTACAGCTAATCCTTCCGGGAAATTGTGAATGGTTATGGCAATTATAAAAAGCCAGATTCGTTTCATCCTGCTTGATGGGCCTTCATGACCCAGAATGAAATGTTCGTGAGGCAGAAGCCTGTCAACCAAGTCAAGACAGAATGCGCCAAGCAGGATTCCGAATGCCACAACATAGACGCCATATCCAGGCCACAGCAGATTGCCATGCTCTATGCCCGGGACAATAAGGGAAAACGAGGTGGCGGCCAGCATCACGCCTGCTGCGCCTCCAAGGGCTGTGTTTAGCACGCGATCCGGTACGTTTTTAAAAAATATGGCGGGAAGGGCGCCAACACCAGTTGCAATACCTGCGATAAAACTGGCTAAAAGACCCGTGGCAATTAGCGTCATTCTTGAATCCTACTTGAATAGTTTGCAGATTTAATCTGCCGGCATCCTGAGCAGAATAGATTCCTGAATGAATTGGCTCAGTCAAATGCTTTCATGAGATAATAATAAATCCAGGCACCGTATTCGGATAATACCCAGCGGATCTGCCTGCCATTCTTCCACCAGGCTTCAGGATTGAAGGGGTCATTATTGGCAGGGACGATGAACACCTTTAATTTTCCCTTATACATTTTACTCCAGATATGGCGGGCGCGGCGGCTATGAAATTTGCTGGTGGTTATAATGACATTTGACATGCCGTTGTTGATGAGTATCGTTCCAACTATTTTTGCCTCGCTGATAGTGTCATAGGCATCCTCAGCGCTGATCGCTACTATATGGTCCTTTGCGACTCCCTGGTGGGTCAAAACACTGATTTCTTCCGCATACCATTTGTGGGGAGGCACATATCCATTGTTTTCCAGACTGCGCAAAATATCTGTTTTCCTGTTGCCGTTGATGACTACCATGTCAGCCTTATCTTTCTTGTAAAGATTTGCAGCCTCTATAAGACGCGGGTAAATGTCGACTCCGGTATTGAGGACTACTGCAGCTTCGGCTTTCCGGGGGATATCCTCCACAACGAGAAATGAGCCTATTCCTGTAAGGATCTTTGCATGGATCACTACCAGGAATGCAATGAAGAGAATGAGCAGAAAGATTTTGCGCAAATCGAATACCATGGTTCAATATGATAATTTTATTGAAGAAAAAACTACAATGGTTAAAGATTATACTCGATTTTTTTGAAGGTTCACAGCAACAAAATGGCTATTCACCAATATTAAACAATGATTCAACCCAGACTCCGGTTTTGGCGCTAAATCCCAAGGCCCGTATATTGGAGATTATTGTGCCGACATTGCCTTCTGCGGAGATGCTTATTACAGATTCACGTATGCGGAACCGTTCCTCAGACCATCTGCCGGTGATACCACTGAATGCAAGGGCCCGTTCGGTGGTGTAGGCAACGGCAACATTGCCTTCATATATACTTTTGACAACTGTCTCGCCAGTACGTAATTCTTTTTCAAACCAATTGCTCTTCAGGCCGGAAAATGCCAGGAGTTTGTCGTGCCTTTCCAGGAGAAAGACTTCATTGATTATTTCCTCAGAGATAATTGTTCCAGGTGATAACAATACCAGCAACAGAGGGAAAATAAAAAGAAATGGCGAATACAGTTTCATTGGGGAAGCCTCAAAAGCAATTATTAATTTCTAAATAATATTCGTAAACCCAGCAGGATGGAAATTCCGGTACAGAAACAGATGAAATGTAAAATGGAGTTTGAGAAATTTTGATGTTTGTTTACTTCCGGGATGAGATCCGAGGCTCCGATATATATAAAGTTGCCTGCAGCAAAGGGGATCAGGTAGTAGATCCAATCACTGAAAGAGAGGAGATAGGCGAGTAATCCGCCGAGAAGGAAAGTTGATGCGGATAATAAATTAAATAGCAAAGCCTTCTTTCGCGACCAGCCTCCATGTACCAGTACCGCAAAATCACCTATCTCCTGTGGAACTTCATGGGCGGCCGCTGCAAGCCAGGTGGAGATGCCGAGACGTATATCAATAAGAAAGGTGCCGGCAACTGCAATGCCGCCGATAAAATTGTGGATACCGTCGCCGATTAAAATGAGATATGTTTGTGGTTTTTTGTTTTTGCAATCTGTTTCTTCCCGGTGACAATGGTGCCAGTGCAGCAATTGCTCCAGAAGCAGGAAGAAAGTAAATCCTGCGACAACGTATATATATACCGTTAGGTCATCCCCTGTTTTTTCAATGGACTCAGGTATCATATGGAAGAAGGCACCTCCCAGCAGGGACCCGGCTGATAAGGCAACAAGGGGCAGGAGAAGCCGCTGTA
The DNA here is from genome assembly GCA_039714455.1 of Thermodesulfobacteriota bacterium. Taxonomy (GTDB): domain Bacteria; phylum Desulfobacterota; class Desulfobulbia; order Desulfobulbales; family BM004; genus BM004. The sequence continues at coordinate 2,525 of JBDLJI010000154.1, read as the reverse complement.
GGGCTTTTTCGCTCAGCGAGAGTGTAGCTGCACCGACAAGAGCAAGAATGCACATCAGTATACTGCTCCCGATTATCCAGAGAAGGGGGTTGGTCTCGGTAAACATATGCTATTTACTTGGTAGTTATATTCAATTAGATAATTATTCCCAGCCGTTATTGAACTTATAAGCTCAGCGTGATTCTTTAGTGGGATTTTGTAAATTTTTCAACAACCTTAATGAAACTATGAGCAGAAAACATCATAAAAATAATTTCTCGTAAGTGTCCATACCGTTTTGAAATATAAAAAAAGGACTGGTGTTGGAACAGACCAACACCAGTCCTTTATGCCTCTACAATATCCTGAGGGGGGGCTTCGGATAACGTGAGGGGCAGTTTTTTAAGCCTTGCGGATCAGTACGGACCAGGCGCCATCATCGAGCTGTTCCTGTAAAAGAATTTCATGACCTTCTCTGATCACAGAGCGGGGGACATTGTTAATCGGAGGTCCGTTATCGAGAATCAGACCCAGGATTTGACCGGATTGCATTTTGGAGAATGCGACCTTGGTTTTTACAAGGTTCATGGGGCAACCGACACCACGTAAGTTTTGAAATACATCTGCTTTAATTTGAGTTTCCATTTTTCTTCCTTGATTTTTTTTCTTCATTGACAATTTCCAGAGGCTCAGGCTCCACAACACCTTTCTGTATAATAAAGGACTTTATGCTTGGATCTGCCCCGGCAAGGGAGACAATTACATAGCTGAGTGATGGGTCATAGGCCAGTTTGATATCCTCATTAGAGGGCCGGGCCGGTGTTTCAGGATGACTATGGTAAACAGCGCGAATTTTCAAGCCCTGGTTTCTGCATTCATTGACTGCAGCAAACTGTTCCGCCGGATCCATTGAAAAATGGACTGGAGATTTATCAAGGTTTGTCAATTCAAAATGTTTACAAACCACTCCGTCTTTTTCGGCAAGATAACCGCACGCTTCAAGGGGGGCCTCAGTCAGTCCCTGGGCAACAATTCTATCAATTATATCCTGTTTTATTTTCAGCATCATGCAGCTACCGGTTCGCTTTTCAATTCACATACAGACTGTTCAGAGTCAACCAGTTCGGTAATTGTCGGTTCTGTGCCGCATACCGGACAACTCTCCTGCTTGTTGAGTTTGATTTTTCTAAATACCATGGTTTTTGCGTCAAAGGTCAGCAATCCATTTGTCAGAAGTTTTCCTGTTCCGGTAATGAATTTTAAGGTCTCTGCTGCCTGGATAGTACCCAGCATTCCTGCAATGGCACCGAGAACCCCGGCCTGGGCGCAGGAAGGCACAGCATCAGGCGGCGGCGGTTTTCTAAATGAACAGCGATAGCAGGCAGTCTTCCCAGGGATAACAGTCATTGTTTGTCCGTTAAAACGCAGGATACCACCATGGGAGAAGGGGATTTCTTTAAGGACGCATGCATCATTGACCAGGAATTTTGTGGGAAAATTATCTGTGCCGTCTAAAACAAAATCATAGCCGTCAATAATTGACTGGATATTGTCAGCGCAAAGATAATCCTGGTACGTGTTTATCGTTATGTCAGGGTTGATTGCCCGCATTTTTTCAGCAGCTGATTCTACCTTGGGAACATTGAGGTCTTTGGTGAAATGGGCAATTTGCCGCTGCAGGTTCGATACTTCCACGCAATCGTTATCCACAATACCGATTGTACCAACACCCGCAGCTGCAAGATAAAGTGAGGCAGGGGATCCCAGTCCGCCGGCGCCCACTATCAGCACCTTTGCTTCGAGCAGTTTTTCCTGGCCATCGACGCCGACATCATCCAGCAAAATATGGCGGCTATACCGTTCCAGTTGGTTTTCAGTAAAATCAATCATACTTCAATCCTCAAAAGTTTCTCGTTCATCAACAGGGCCTGGTAATTTCTGTATATTACAGGCGCATGTGTCCGCATCGAGCTTTCGAAGTCTACGCTTATCTACGATGCCGACAATCATAGCAGAGCAAGCCCCCTTTCCAGGTCATTTCTCAGGTCGTCAAAATCTTCAATTCCGACTGAAAGACGGATCATGGTCTGACGCACCCCTATATCGCTTAGAACTTCATCCGGGTATTCGCAGAAAATTGTTGATGCAGGATGCAGAATAAGCGTTTTGTTATCATTAACGTTTGTAGCTCTTTTAATGAGATGTAAGTTGTCAATCAGCTTAAAACAGGCTTTACGGCTTTCCAGGTCAAAGGTCAATATGCCTCCATAGCGTTTGTCAAACTGTGCTGAAGCAATTTTGTGAAATTTCGATTCCTGCAGACCGGGATAATTTACAGATGAAATCCTTTCATGTTGTTGGAGAAATTCTGCGAGATCGAGAGCATTGGAGCAACTCTTGTCGATACGCAGGCTCAAGGTTTCAAGGCCAAGGCTGTGCAGATAGGCGTGGTGCGGAGCCAGGCATGATCCCACATTCCTGAATATTTCTCTGCGCAATGAGCCCAGCAGGGCAAGGGGCCCCATTTTATTAGCCCAGTCTTTGAG
>JBDLJI010000153.1:0-5529 GCA_039714455.1 Thermodesulfobacteriota bacterium | reverse complement strand
TATAAACGACTGACCGCCAAAGCCGGGATTTACGCTCATAAGCATAACCAGATCAACATCCTCCAGAATTTCATCCAGAGTCACAAGAGGGGTAGCGGGATTCAGGACGGCGCCCGCCTTTTTCCCCAACTCCTTTATTCTGTTTACGGTGCGATGCAGGTGGGGGCAGACCTCGACATGGACAGTGATCCAGTCTGCCCCGGCCTTGGCAAAATCATCTATATACCTGTCAGCATCTTCGATCATCAAATGCACATCAAGAGGCAGGTCCGTGATCTTACGCACTGAAGCCACCACCGGGGGCCCGATAGTTATATTGGGCACAAAATGGCCATCCATAACATCTACATGAATGATATCAGCGCCTGCATTTTCAACAGCCTTTATCTCCTCTCCCAGGCGGCTGAAGTCTGCTGACAGTATGGACGGTGCCATCATAAATTGCTGCATGCTGTTCATTATCTCCCCTTTTCTCAAAATTAAAACAGTTGTTACCTTTTTTTCTAAAAAAGAAATTGTGCAGATTATTTTTCTGCTTTTCCAGATGTCTCTGCGTTACTCTCATCTGGCTCCCTTGTCTTGTCAGCGAGGCTGGCACCGACTGCCACCAGAACATACGCCTCGGGTAAAATATATTTCCTTGCCGCCTGGAGCACCATTGCAGCATCACTCTCCTTGATAGCCTGAATATACTTATTGCCAAAATCCTGGCCCAGACCATAGGTTTCGTTTAATCCCAGCTCAAGTGCCTGGGCACTGTGAGTCTGAATGGCCAACTCATACTGGCTGATAAGAATATTTTTTGCCCTGTTTAACTCTTCCTCACCCACTTCCTCTTCACGCATAGTCTTGAGTTCATGCCAGACACTGTTTATTGCCTGTTCCTTTTTCTCAGGGCTGGTTCCTATATAAATGCCGAATGTTCCTGTATCCAGCCCGAAAAATGAAAAGGAGGAAAGGCTATAGGCCAAACTCTGCTTGTCGCGCAATTCGATAAAAAGTCTGCCACTCTGGCCGGACAGGATTGTATCCAGTATCTCAAGGGCAAAGCGATCCCTATCCTTTAACGTTGTACCCAAAAAGCCTATGACTAAATGAACCTGTTCCTTATCACGGCTTATCTCCCGAATTTTTTCATTTGCCAGAAGAAACGGGGGCAGAATCTCTTCCTCAATCTCCTGCTTCAGGGAAATTTTCCTGGCCTGCCAGTCGCCAAATAAACGGACAACCATATCCTTTGTCTCTTCTGCCTTGACATCTCCTGATATGGCCAGAACCAAATGATTCGGCTGGGCATGCTGCTGGTAAATATCCTTTAAGGCTGCAGGAGTGAAACTCTTGATCGCATCCGCAGAACCGATACTGTTGAGACCGTATGGGTGCCCGCCAAACATAATTCTGTTAAACTCCTGAAAGGCAAGAGACGTCAGGGAATCTTCCTGTTGTTTCAGCTGGGCCAGGAGTTCAGGACGGATTTTTTCCGCCTCCGTGGCATCAAAAGCAGGCTCTCGTATGATATCCTGTACCAGGTCAAGGCCGCCAGGAAAGAAACGCGCCAGAAAATCCGCTTTTATACCAAATGTGTTCTTGCCGCTGAAGCCGGTTATGCCGCCTGCCATGTCAGCCACAGCTTCGGCAATCTCCTTGGCAGTCATGCTTCGGGTTCCCCTGGGCAACAAATCACTGATATAGGAGAAGGCACCGTTCGTGACCGGCGTTTCAGCCCTGAGTCCTCCTGGAAAGACCGCCCTTATGCCTACAGTAGGAACCGTATCGTCCTCTCGCACCAGCAATGTTATGCCGTTGTCAAGTTCAAAACGATGCACTCCGCTTAAATACGTGTTTGCCAGCATTGCTTCTGAATCCCCATGGATTGCCTTTTCCTCGGCACTGGCTATAATTGCTTCAATTTCTTCTTTTCCCGGCTCAACACCGCTGTTTGTTTCCAACAAAAAGCCTACATTAATGGCCTTTTCAATAAAATACTTCTGCGCAACCCTCTTGATATCATCATGGGTTACAGCACGAATTTTTTCCAGGTAGTCGTCTTCTCTGGGATCCCCGGACATCATCTCAAATGACCCCATGACACGAGCCTGCCCCTCCACCCGTTCCAGATTAAAAACAAAATCGCTTTCCAGGCTGTGCTTGGCCCTTTTCAACTCTTTATTTGTTACGGAAAAATATTTAAACATGAACAACTCTGTGAGTGTGGCTTCAAAAGCCTGCATCATATTGGAGCCGTCAAGTACTGCTGTTATCTCAAGCATACCTGGATCTGTGGGGGTAAAGGCGGAAGCATTAATACCGTACACCAGTTGCTTTTCGTCCCTTATAGACCTGTAAAGCCGCGAGGTTTCGCCATGCCCGGCAATCTGGGCCAGAACGTCAAGAACCGGAGTGTCGGGGCTGTCAAATTTTGAGATTGGAATGGCAATCGCCATCTGGGGCTGCATAATATCAGCCTTAATGGCAAAAGATCTTGCCTCATCCTGCACCGGCTCTGCCGGCAAGGGCGCTGTTTCACTGTCCCCTCTGGGCTGACTGCCCATGAGATCATTGACCCTTGCGATAACATCCTGTCCTTTAACATCTCCTGCAACAACAACCATTAAATTTTGAGGATAATAATGCTTGTTTATATACTCCAGCACCTTATCACGGCTGAAGTTATTGATAGTCTCCTCATTGCCAATCACAGGAAGCCGATACGGATGGCGGGTATAGGCTGTTGCCATCAAATCATGGAACAGCCTTATATTAGGCCGATCATACCTCATGGAGAGCTCTTCCAGAACTACCTTTTTCTCCCGCTCAAGCTCAACCGGATCAAACACTGAATGCATCACTGCATCAGCCAGCACCTCAAAAGCCATTTCCCAATGCACTGCTGACAATGTGGCATGATAGACCGTATTCTCATATGAGGTATAGGCATTGACCCGCCCGCCGACTCCCTCAATGGCTCCGGCAAGCTCTCCCGGCCCCTTGGTCTCAGTACCTTTAAAGATCATATGTTCAATAAAATGTGTAATACCGGCCTCGTCTGTATTCTCATACACACTCCCGGCCTTAACCCAGATCTGCACTGTTGCGACCCTGGTTCCCGGCATCTCTTTGACTAAGACGGTCAAGCCATTATCCAGAGTTGTTTTATGAAGGTGAGGGGCCAGTTCTTCTGCCATTAGCGGTGAAGTAGACATGATTGCCACCAGTAGGATATTTAGTAGTAAAATTATATTATTTATTGTCTTCATTTTTTCTGCAGTTATTTTATTGATTTTATTATTAAATAATAAACCATACAGTACTTTTCTCTCTGACGTCAACTATTGAAGTGTTCATATGAGTTCCAAACGGTGATGCGCCACCAAATAAATCAAATAAATATAATCGGCATACGTGTCCGCATCGTGTGTTTTTCAACAATGCAGACAATTGCTAAAACAACCAGTCATATTTTATTTAGAGCTTGCTCTTAAACAGTTCCGCAGAGAATGGCCGAATCGTTGGGCCCCTGAAAACTGAGGCGGTGTATATCCCTGGCACCCGCCTGGCTCAACATGTGGCTTACTTCCTTTTCTGAATATGAGCGCCCATCATTATTGAGAAGCATATTCATTCCCAACTGGAAACTTTCACGCTCTACCTCATCGCCGTGTGATCTTGTTTCAACAGGTTTGCCTTGGAGGACAGCCTCATGCAGCTGAGCCCACCCATCCACTAAATGAAAATGGTGCATGATTATATAACCGACATAGCCTGGTTCACCTTTTACCAGACATGACCGACTGAAATCGGTGTTTTTATAATTCTTCTTTTCATGCTTTAAAAGTCCCATTGCAGTTAGCCCATTGAGGAGCATCGCAACGGAGCGCGGTTTTCCCCCGACACTATCACTGATATCTGCAACAGTCAGCTGTTTGTCACCAATCACAGAAAAAATTTCCAGTTTTACCGCAGCATGGACTGTGCTTGATCTCCAGTAAGCGCTTGAAGTGCCTAAAAGCTGCCCGATGTTCCATTCCTGTCCATTCCCCATGGTTTTCTCCTGTGTCAAACCTGCTTTGTTTTATAGCAAACTGCGGTTTCTTTTTTCACCGCAATAGGGCATAATACAAGATGTATCAGCCATGACTCAAGAATATGGTTGTATGCTGACCACCATAGAACAAATATACAATAAATATCTTCTATGAAAGTCTGCTTGACTCGCTGCTTTACCTGAAGCATAAACATAGTATGTTAATGAATATGAGCAACCCCAAACGATTAAGTCAAAAATTGAACAGCAAAAAGAAAATTGGGGAGAGCAGGTAAAACCTGCCGGGAAATAGCGTGTTAGTTATCCGTTGTGCAGCCTGCAAAAATAAACTATGGAAGTATGACAAGATAGGCCCGGGAGAGGTTTTGCGCTGCCATAAGGCAAGAATTACCAGAAAATATACCTTTACAGCCCGGGATCAAAAGATACAATGCAATTGCGGCAAAGATATTGGCATAGATAAAGGTTCATTTATCAAAATGATCAGTAAGGCCTTTACATACTCCGGCACCAAGAGAAGCAGTTGATCTGCTCCAGGTTTGCACGTTAAGCAAAACTCGCATATGTATAACAAGTTTTTTGGTTTCAAAGAAAAGCCCTTTAAGCTGGTCCCCAATCCAGAGTATCTTTTTCTGAGCAAGAGCCATGAAGAGGTGCTTGCCCATCTTACCTATGCCATTTCCCACGGCGACGGCTTTGTGGAAATTACCGGAGAAGTTGGAACCGGCAAAACTACCTTGTGCAGAGTTTTTCTGGGGAGTCTTGACTCATCCTTTGAAGCTGCCTATGTCTTCAATCCAAAACTCGATGCCCTGCAACTTCTTAAAGCAATCAATGATGAGTTCGGGATTAGTTCAAAACCTGACAACACCAAGGATTTAATCGATATACTCAATGGATTTTTAATAGAAAAAAAAGCTGCCGGCCAAAAAGTTCTGGTTCTCATTGATGAGGCCCAGAATCTTTCCCTGGAGGTTCTGGAGCAGCTTCGCCTTCTTTCAAACCTTGAAACCACTCAGGAAAAACTGCTGCAGATCATTTTAGTGGGTCAGCCTGAACTTGGCGACATGCTGTCATCCCAGCAGTTACGACAATTAGGGCAGCGCATTACCATTAACTGCAAACTTGATCCCCTGACCTTTCAAGAAGCCAAGGACTATATCAGACATCGCATTTCCCTGGCTTCCCACAGGGCCGGGCCTCCTTTTGACAAAGGTTCCTATCGTGCCATATATGAATACTCAAAGGGCATTCCGCGACTGATTAATATTGCCTGCAACAGGGTCCTGCTGAATGCATTCAGTCGCAACAGCTTTGAGGTAACGGGCTCAATCACCAAAGAGGCCATAAAAGAGTTGACGCGGAAAAAGTCAGGCCATTCACATGGGTGGCTCCAGGGGCGCCCAGGCTTTGCCATAGCGTCAGCAGTTTTTATCCCTCTTGCAATCGTAATATTCTATCTTTTTTATGGACAGCCTTCTGGA
>JBDLJI010000152.1:0-5550 GCA_039714455.1 Thermodesulfobacteriota bacterium | reverse complement strand
TGTGTCAAGGGTTCATGTAAAGAAGAAACTTACTGGCAAGGATACCCTGCCGCTTCATGAACAGCTTGAGCAGGTTGAGCAAGTCTATGTACCTCTGGTTATAATCAGCTCCTGTGCTGTGGCCTTTGCCCATGGTGCCAATGATGTGGCAAATTCGGTGGGCCCTCTGGCTGCCGTGGCTAATATTTTAGGGACCGGCACTGTGGAGATGAAGGTGCCTGTACCAATGTGGATTCTGATGTTGGGCGGCGCCGGCATTGTGCTGGGTCTTGCTACCTATGGTTACAGGGTTATGGCCACAGTTGGCACCAAGATAACTGAAATTACCCCAACCCGTGGAGTTGCCGCTGATATTGCCGCAACAGCCACGGTTCTTATCTGTACCCGCATGAAATTGCCTGTTTCAACAACGCATACCCTGGTGGGAGCTATTATGGGTATTGGTTTGGCCCGTGGATTGTCAGGTATTGACAGCCGTATCGCCAAAAAAATATTCAAATCCTGGATTATTACCGTCCCGGCGGCTGCCATAGTATGCATTATTCTTTTCCTGCTCGGTCGGGCCTTTATGTTAGATTTTGTGCGGGAGTTGGTGCTGGCTGCCAGGGTGGGTTAAATGACATGATTTTCCACCGGTTAGGCTTACCGGCTGAGAAGTGGCGCTGTTGGTTTTGTGGGAAAAAATAGAAAAAATTAACAGCAGAATAGCGAATACTGAATTTCAAATATTGAAGTAGCTTTCCGTCCGATCGATATTTGATATTTTTATTTTTCTATCAAACTCCGTAGCAGTTTCAGGTTCTCTATATCTTCTTTGAGGTCCTTTTCTTTTGGGGTTTCCAGTACCATGGGATGCTCTGCAAAACGCGGGTCGTTCATAAGAAGTCTGAATCCTTCCAGCCCTATTTCACCCTTGCCTATATGGTCATGACGGTCAATCTTGGAGCCTAACCCTTTTTTTGAATCATTGAGGTGAAAAAATTTCAGCCGCTCCAGGCCGATATTTTTATCAAAATCTGCAAAGGTTTTTTCATATCCTGCTACAGAGCTGATATCATAGCCTGCTGCAAAGGCATGGCAGGTATCAAAACAGACACCTAGCCGTTCATTGAATTCAGAATGGGTGATGACATAGGCCAATTCCTCAAAGCTTGCCCCAAGGCCGGTGCCCTGACCTGCCGTGGTTTCAAGCAAAACCATAACGGACTTGGCATCATCTGCCTGTGCAAAAGCGCGGTCAATATTTGCAGTCAATTGCTGTAATCCTCTTGCCGGGCCGGAACCCACATGGTTTCCTGGGTGCATAATCAGGTAAGGGATAGTAAGTTGGTCCGAGCGGCGGATCTCTTCGGCAAAGGCACCAACAGCCCTGTTTGCTTTTTCTCCATCAGGATTTGCCAGGTTGATGAGATATGAATCATGAACAGCGACTGGTCCTTTCCCCCACTGCTCCCACGTCTTGATAAATTTTTTAATCTCAGAAGGACTCACTTCCGGCACTCTCCATTGCCGTTGATTCTTGGAGAATATCTGCAAGGATTGCCCCCCAATCAGGCTGATCCTTTCAAATGCCTTGTGCAGGCCTCCTTCAATGGACATGTGTGCGCCCAAGAGTGGCATTTTTTATTCTCCCAAAAATATTTAAAGATAAGACTCGGATGAAACTTTTTATGATTTTATATTTTTTTGTCGCAGTTTTAAAATAAAAAATGAGCATAATTAACTATATTTTGGCTTAATAATTGCATGTTTGTGGAGTGTTTTTTGCAGATGAATAAACCAGGTTTTGAATTTGTAAATATTTTTTCATTGCAGGACAGAGTTTGTAAACTATCTTGTTGACCAGAAAACCAAAAAATTATAGGGTAATTAACTTGTTGGTCTAATTTCAGAAATAGTTAGTTGTCTGCCAAGAGTCAATAACAGGAGGACCCCGATGAATGCAAAGATGATGACAGGCCGGAAGATAGTTTTTGGGGCCTTGATATTCTTGCTCGCTCTAATCCCCCAACTTGTTGCTGCTGAACAATCCTGTGAAGAGTACGAGGTGATGCTGCAACAGTCTGTGACAGTTCAGGACTATGAAAAATTCATCAGTGATAACAGCCCCTGTGAGCTGGCCTTTGTTGCTGTACAGAGGCTTGCCGCATCCTATGTCAACGATAGGAACTGGGACGCTGCAGCTGCTGTCTATCAAAAATATAAAACGAATTTCCCCGTCATGGCTGAGCGGTTCGACAAGATAATAAACCTGCTTGAAGCCCCGGAAGAGTATTTGCAGAACTCTCCGGTTGGCAGTGGAGTAAACACCAGGGGATCTGAATTCAGGCCGGTTATTTCTGCTGACAGCCAGACGCTCTATTTTACGCGCAACAGGGGCGAAGAAGCTGGAGGCGAGGATATTTACTATTCAAGCAGGTATCGGCGCGGCTGGCAAAATGCCGACAATATGGGGCCTCCTGTTTCAACGCCGAGTCATGAGATGATCCTGGGGGTTTCTGCAGACAATAATAAAATCACCCTGATGGCCAACTATCCTGAATCATTCGGCCGCGGAGATATCTTTTATGCTGAAAGGGGCAAACAATGCTGGTCTGAAATAAAACATTATCCTGCCCCGATAAACACCGAGCATTTTGACAGTGATGCCATGCTGCCTGCTGATGGCAGAACCATACTGTTTGTGTCTGACCGGCCAGGGAATATTGGTTCCTTTAAGGAAAAGGAAGTATTATTTCATGGAAGTTATGCAGGAAATACAGATATCTACGTCTATACGACAACTCCCTCCGGAGAAGACCAGCTTATCAATCTTGGCGAAGTAATAAATACCCCTTATGCAGAATATTCACCGTTCCTGCATCCGGATGGCAGAACATTGTATTTCAGTTCTGAAGGGCATTACGGGCTTGGCGGGCTTGATGTTTTTGTATCCTTCCGGGAAGACAAGTCGTCATGGACTGCGTGGAGTGAGCCTGTAAACCTTGGCAAGGAAGTAAATGGTCCCTATAACGACTGGGGATTTCAGATAACAACTGACGGTGACCTGGCCTATTATGCCACTGCGGAAAAGAAAACAGGCTGCTGGGATGGGGATATATCCTCACCACAGTCAGGATGCGGCCCCAGTGATATTTTTGTAACTGAGTTGCCTGCCGCAGCTAGACCCCTTGTGGCTGTTGCTGTCTTCGGCAAGGTTATGGATCCTGATAAAAATCCCCTGGAAGCTCAGATTGTCTGGAATGATCTGACCCTTAACAAGGCAGCCGGTGTGGCTAAAAGTGATCCTGATTCCGGAGATTATTTCATTGTTTTACCGGCAAGTCATAAGTACGGATATTCTGCAGAAAAAGAAGGATACATGGGTGCCTCTGAAACCCTGGATTTCACCGATATCAAAGAGTATACAGAGTACAGGCATGATATTATCCTCTATCCCATTGAAAAGCTCGTGGAAGAGAAGATTGCCCTGGCAATGAACAATATCTTTTTTGATTTTGACAAGTCCACTCTCCGTCCCGAGTCTTATCATGAGTTGAACCGTTGGGTGCAGGTATTCAAGAAGAATCCAGATCTCAATGCAGAAATTCATGGTCATGCATGCTGGATAGGCACTGATGCATATAACCAGGGTCTTTCCGAGAGGCGGGCAACTGCAGTTATGGAATACCTGGTCTCACAGGGAATTGCCCAAAGCAGGCTGGCCATGATTGGATTTGGAGAGACCAAGCCAATTGCCTCCAACGAGACTCAAGAAGGGCGTGAACAGAACAGGCGGGTGGAAGTCCTGTTTACTAAGTGAACCGGTCAGATATGTCCAATTTTTGCGTCATCGCCTGTCCGGCATGGGAGACCATAGCCGAACAGGCTCTTCCTCGGAGTCTCCCGCTGGTCGCTTACCTAAACTTGAATTATATCTGACAGTTCACTTCAAGTTATTAAAAGACTCTAAAAGGTGGCAGGTTTAAAAATCAGCCACCTTTTTTTTATTTCAGCAGGTCCTGCCAGTCTTTTTGCAGAAATTTGAGAGCGTCGTAGTTAGTTGGGTCAAGATGCATGGGTGTTATGGAAACCTTGTTTACGCTTATGGCGGCCGAATCAGAGTCTTTACTTGCATCGAATGACGGAGTACCGCCGCCTATCCAGTAATGTTTTCGTCCCCACGGGTCGTAAGTCTCCTTGATAGCATCTTCATAAAGCCTCCTGCCTCTCCTGGTAAATGCCACCCCATCAATTTTATCCGTAGTCGTGTTTGGCACATTGACATTGAGCAGGGTGTCCTGCGGCAGCCCTCTCTCCAGTAATAGGGCGGCAAGCTTCACCCCAAAGTCAGCTGCAGTTTCATAATAAAGTGGCGTTTCATCTGACAGGGCCAGGGACAGAGCTATTGACGGTATGCCGAGCATGGTGGCCTCAATGGCTGCCGATACCGTGCCCGAGTAGCTCACATCATCGCCCAGGTTGGCGCCCGGGTTAATGCCTGAGATCAAAAGGTCCGGTTTATCGGCCAGTATTTTGCCAACACCAATTGTGACGCAATCCGTTGGTGTGCCGTCAATGGAATAGACATCTTTGTCGAGTTTCCTGACCCGCAGGGGTCTGTTCATGGTCAATGAGTGGGAGGCCGCACTGTTGTCACGGTCCGGGGCGATAATGACTGGTCTGCCTAATTTCTGTACTTTGCTGAAAAGGATTTGCAGGCCGGGGGCGCGAACCCCGTCATCATTGGTTACCAGGATACGTTTCATATATGTACCTTGTGCGGAAAAGTTTTATTTTTGTCTGCTCCAGCCTTCCAGGTCTGCAGGCCATTTGTTATCAAGGAAAAATTCCATCTGACGCCTGTAGAAAACATGGTTGGCAGGATCACGGCCAATGGCTTTATCTTCAGTTTCCAGCGCCTCTTTGAGCATATTGTTGGCCCAATAGGCTGCTGCCAGGGTGTCCAGAATATGCCCGGCTGTCGGCCTTAACGATGACGCCTGTAAGGCCAGGAATAATGCTCGCTCAGGATCAGGGATAGTGGGATCAACGGCAGTTATAAGAAGCCAGGCTAAATTATTCAAGGTCTCGGGGTTGTCCGGTTCCAGGGCCAGGGCTTTTTCGTAAGCAGCCAGTGACTCTGCATCCTTACCCAGTTCCTGTTTAAGATCTCCTGTCAGCCGGTGCCAGATGGCTTTATCCGGTTCCCGGTGCGACTTTTGCTGTAATACAGCTTCAACAAATTTAATATTTGCCTCATCATCAAGCTCCATGGGTATGTTCCAGATTATTCCGCCGCTGAATGCAAGCAGAACAATAAAAAGGATGAGGCTTCCATAAATTTTGCGGTCATGACGGGCAATTAGAGACTTGTCTCTGCTGCATTTTTTCAGAAAGTCAACCCGTTGGCCGATACCGAAGTGATGCCAGCTGGGTTTGTCGCGGATATTGCCGCTCAACCAGCCAATTTTTTCCAGGGAAGTGATCAGGGGTGTACTGTCACCAAGCGCCTTAAATACCTGCGTGTCTGCCTGCCGTTCAAAATTTCGCATGAAGAAACCAAATATA
>JBDLJI010000151.1:0-5565 GCA_039714455.1 Thermodesulfobacteriota bacterium | reverse complement strand
CTTTTTCTCCCACGACTCAAGGAGTCTTCGATCTTTTGTGGACCAGAGTTTACCGGTGGTATGCGGACTAATTTCTCCTTTATCAAGCAGACTTGACAGCCATGGAGTGTTCAATTCTGTTTCAATGAGTTCACTGTGTCTACTGCCTGTTTCTGTAAGCAAGACACGCCTGCCGCTCTTTTTTGTGAGTCCTGCAGGAAGAGCCGTCTTTATCACCTCTCCGATGGGATAATGATAATACTTGGCGATCCACTTAAAAAATCTCACCTGATTAGCAGGAAAAAGCGGTCTGCTATCAAGAACTTCATATATCTCTTTTATTTGTTGACCGGATGGGGCGGAATCGACAGTTGAGAGGATGTAGCCGGTTATCTTTCTGCCGGCAAGGGGCACCAGGACCAGCATGCCTGGCATGAGCAGCTGTTGACAGTCAGCTGGAGACAGGTAGGTCAAGGGCTTGCCAATAGGCGCTGACACGGCCACTTCAAGGTATTTATTTATAGGTTTATGTGTCATTCAATGACAGGAAATGATAGTGTTGCAGACACGTGATGCACTAAATATGGTTATAAATCTGCTGAAACCTGTTTGATATATTTTTTAAACTCTTCACCCAGTTCCGGATGACGCGTTCCAAAGGCTATGATTGCCTTAAGGTATCCAAGTTTATCTCCTGCATCAAACCGGATGCCTTCAAATTCATAGGCATACATACCTCTTTGCCTGGAAAGCTTCAGCAAAGCGTCTGTAAGCTGGATCTCCCCTCCATAACCGGGCTCGGTCTCTCCAAGCAGAGAAAAAATTTCCGGCTGTAGTATATAACGGCCTATAATAGCCATATCCGATACAGTTGTACCAGGCGCAGGTTTCTCGACCATTCTCTCTACTTTATAGGTTCTTTCTTTATAAAGCTGCCCTTCCACAATACCGTAGTTCTCGATCTGGTCCATGGGTACACGCTGGACTGCCACAATAGATTCCTGTACCTCATCAAATAAAGAAAGCATTTGACGACAGCATGGTTCTTCGCTTAAGACCAGGTCATCTCCGAGCAGTACAACAAAGGGCTCATTTCCGATAACGTTACGTGTAGACCAAATTGCATGGCCAAGTCCGAGGGGCTTCTTCTGGCGCACGGAAACGACATCAATGAGGTTGGAGATATGGTTCAACTCCTTAGCCATCTTCTCCTTTTTTTTCATTTGTAGAACAGTGTCAAGCTCAAAATCGTAATCAAAATGATTCTCGATGGCGGATTTTCCTGCGCTGGTTACCAGGATAACCTGTTCAATCCCCGAAGCGACAACCTCTTCCACTATGTACTGAATGGTGGGACGATCCACAATGGTAAGCATCTCTTTGGGAATGGCTTTTGTGGCTGGCAGAAACCGGGTCCCAAGGCCTGCCACTGGAATGACTGCTTTTCGTATTTTCATATCTATCCCTGTTAATTCTTTACTTCAGTTATTCCACTGTTGTGTATTTGTTAAACCATTTTATGTAATTTACACACCAGTGTGTTTATCCGTTCGTGTGTTGCGCCCAAGTTTATGGTAAAGAGCATAGCACAAATAATCCGATGAGCAATTTTATTTTTTACACGTAATTTATGAACAAAACCAGCAAAATAAACTACCCTGATGAGCTTCCGATCGTAGCCTGCAGGGATGAGATCATTGAAGTCATTGGTAACCATAATGTAGTTATCATATCCGGCGATACCGGTTCGGGAAAAACCACGCAACTACCTAAAATGTGCCTTGAAGCCGGCCGTGGTCGAAAAAAAATGATCGGCTGCACACAACCGCGCCGTATTGCAGCAATTACAGTAGCCGCCCGGGTAGCGGAAGAACTGGGTGAAAAATTTGCCGATCTTGTCGGTCATAAAATCCGTTTCCAGGATAAAACCACCAGGAATACAAAAGTTAAATTTATGACCGACGGCATACTGCTTGCTGAAACCCGGTCAGATCACGGACTGTATGCTTATGATACCCTTATCATCGATGAGGCACACGAACGCAGCCTTAATATCGACTTTCTCCTGGGTTATGCAAAACAACTTCTTTCCAAGAGAAAAGACCTTAAAGTCATTATCACCTCAGCTACGATTGATACTGAAAAATTTTCTGCCCACTTTAACAAGGCTCCTATCATAGAGGTTTCCGGTCGAACCTACCCGGTGGAGGTACGCTATAGACCGGCGGAAGAAAGCAGCGACGAAAAGGAAAACAACTCCTATATCGACCTTGCTGCCCAGGAAGTTCTCTCTCTGCGCCACAAAAGGGACACCGGCGACATCCTCATTTTCATGCCGACTGAAAGGGATATCAATGAGACTGTTGAAATACTCAACCAGGAGTTGAATCCACAAGTCACCCGAAAAAAAAGCCCTCACCAGAAAAGCCATACCCGTATTCTGCCCTTATTCGGACGTCTGCGCGCTTCAGATCAAAGCAGGGTTTTCAGGCCTTTTAAGGGTCAGAAAATAATTGTGGCTACCAATATAGCTGAAACATCAGTTACAGTGCCTGGCATACGCTACGTCATTGATACAGGGCTTGCGAGGATATCAACGTATAATGTACGGGCACGGACTACAAGTATGCCGATATCCACTGTTTCAAGGGCAAGCTGTGATCAACGCAAGGGCAGATGCGGGCGCTTGGGGCCGGGTATCTGCATCCGACTTTACAGCCAGGATGAGTACCAGAACAGGCCTGAATTCACCCTGCCTGAAATCAAGCGTTCAAATCTGGCAGAAGTCATCCTGAGAATGATTAATCTTAAACTCGGAGATCCGGCAACCTTTCCCTTTCTTGAACCTCCAGCATCCAGAGCAATAAGGGATGGCTACGAATTGCTTCATGAGCTTGGTGCCATTAATACAACCGGGAAAGAATTGCGTCTTTCGGCCACAGGCATAATTATGGCCAAGCTCCCGCTTGGACCAAGGATTTCCAGGATGATTATTGAAGCCCGGGAACATAATTGCCTCCAGGAAATTGTAATTATTGCCAGTGCCCTTGCCATCCAGGACCCACGGATACGGCCCGCAGAGGTTGAAGCGGAAGCGGATAATGCCCATGCAAAGTTCAAGGTGCATCCTTCCGACTTCCTTGCTTTTCTCAAGATGTGGGAAGAATTCAATAATGTTTCTTTTAAGAACAAGGAAAAAGATAAGAAAAAAAGCCGCTCACAGATGCGAAAATTCTGCCGGGCCCATTTCCTCTCTTACCAACGCCTGCGCGAATGGCAGGATATTTATGATCAGATCACTACAATCCTGCGTGCAGAAAAAAACTTCTCCATGAACAGACAGCCGGCCTCTTTTGAAAATATTCATTATGCTATTCTCAGCGGCTTCCTGCGTAATATCGGATTTCGTAAGGGGAAAAATATCTATCAGGGAGCTCAGGGGAAGGAATTTATGACATTTCCAGGTTCTGTCCTTTTTAATAAAGGAGGGCAGTGGATTATGGCAGCAGAACTGGTTGAAACAACCAGACTTTATGCCAGGGTTACGGCAAATATCAAGGTTGAATGGATCGAGCCTCTTGCCGGTTCCCTCTGCCGCTCAAGCTACAGCAATCCCCGCTGGGAGAAAAAAACAGGCCAGGTGATCGCCAATGAAAAGGTTACCCTGTTCGGCCTGGTGATTGTTGCTTCAAGGAAAACCAATTATGCCAGAATCAACGATGCCACCCGTGAAGAGGCACGGGACATCTTTATCCATTCAGCCCTGGTCCAGGGTGAGCTTACGGGACGCTACCCTTTTCTGGATAACAATAAAAAATTGATTGCCCGCTTTGAAAAAATTGAGGACAGGCTGAGACAGAGAAATGTACTGGCTGATGATTATGTACTCTACAAATTCTATGACACCCGCCTGGACTCGTCAGTGCTCGACCGGGCAAGCCTTAACCGCTTCTTGAAGAATCAAGGAAACGATAATTTCCTGTTTATGACTGAGCAGGATATACTTATTGAATTACCGGAATCGGATAAACTTTCCGACTTTCCAAAACGATTATCCCTGGGTGACGGTTTTTCACTAAAACTTTCTTATAGTTTCGATCCTGGCGGTGATGCTGATGGTGTCAGTGTAATGATTCCGGTGGAACTTCTTGATCATGTTTCTCCTGAACTTTTTGAATGGCTCGTACCGGGATTACTGTCAGAAAAAGTGCTTTTCCTACTCAAGGGGCTCCCCAAAAATATTCGTAAACAGCTGATTCCCATTCAGCAGACTGCTGACGATGTCAGTGAAAAACTGACAATATATAAGGGATCATTATACAGGGAACTGGAAGAGCTGATACGCAAATATTTCAGAGTAAGGATATCCAAAAGCCAATGGCCTATAGAAAACCTTCCGCCCCATCTTAAAATCCGTTACATGCTGCAGGACAGTTCAGGTAAAACGTTAATTACAAGCAGAAACTTTTCAGAATTGAAAGTTGATAAAGGTGGTAAACAGGAAAGCAGTACATTAAACCAGTTACGAAAAAAATGGGAGCGAACTGACATAACCACCTGGGATTTTGAAGACCTACCTGAGAAAATTCCTCTCCGATCACCAAAAAACAAGCTGCTGGGATTTGTGTATCCTTGTCTGCACAAAGATAATCAGGGAAATATTTCAATCAAGCTGTTCACAGATCCTGACGAAAGCAAACGGATAAGCAGTGATGGAATTCTGGGACTCTACAGCCTGCAGTTCCCAAAACAGTTCAAGCTTTTAAAAAAAGAGTGCGTCCTGCCCTCTTCCTTCTGGGCCCTTTATGAAGGACTTGGTTCCAGGCAGCAGTTAAGTGAAAATGTTTATCATTTTGTTCTGGAAGAAATCTTTGGCAGCAAAGACAGTTTATGGCCGCAGAAGGATGTTTTTTTCAAACTGGTGGATACTATAAAAAAGAAGGGGCTTTTTAACAGGGCCGGACAGCTCATAAATCTGGTACTTGATCTACTCAAAGAACGCAGAGAAACCATTGATCAGATGAACAGAATGAAGAGCATGGGCAGGACTAAACCCAGAGCTGCTTTCGAGATAAACATGTTTAAGGAAGAGTTGGCAGAAATCGTCCCTGCAGAGTTTCTACAACAGTTCGATTCAGAGCGGATGACTTCAGCTAAACGCTCCTGTAAAGCTTTGCAGATAAGAATGGAAAGGGCCTATGCGTCGCCTGAAAAAGATAAAATGAAAGCAGCGCAACTCCAGCCTTTTATCAGTCGGCTCAAAGAATTAAGGCCCCAGGAACCATCCCCGGAGTGCCGGAAATTACTACAGCAATATCGTACCATGCTTGCAGAGTATAAGATTTCGGTCTTCGCCCAGGAGATGAAAACACGCTTTCCAGTTTCACCAAAGCGACTGGACAAGAAATGGCAGGAGATTATAAACAGTTGTTGATTACTAAACTAGTGCCCGTCCATAAATGGCCTTTTTGTCCGATCTCAGCGTCATACGAAAAAAATAATACTCGGAATATCAAACATATGCCTGTGCTTATTTTTTTCGCAGTCCTTGATCTCAAACAAAAATCCTCATTTCTGGACAGACAC
>JBDLJI010000150.1:0-5570 GCA_039714455.1 Thermodesulfobacteriota bacterium | reverse complement strand
TCTGACTTGTTCATTTTTCTCTCCCCAAAAGCAGTTCAAATTGGCCAGATACTTCCTGCCGAACCTGTCCCTCCTATCATGTTATTAACAAAGGTATATATATATCAAGCAGTTAACTTATTGTAAAGGGGAAATTTGCTGCGATCTAAAAAAGTATCGCTGTCATCAACGGGGGCCAAGGTGTTAAATCGATACAAACGCACTGCCTGTCCGTCTCGTGCTTTTACGAGACCGACAAATTTATTTATTAAAAATGAATTTCATATCTCCAGGGGTTAAAAACCTGTATTTTCCCGGCCCCAACTTTCCCAGTTCCAGCTGTCCATATGCTGTACGCTTCAGCTTCAGCACTGGATGACCGATTGCTTCAAACATCTTACGAACCTGCCTTTTCCTGCCTTCATGGATGACAATCTGTATGGTGGTCGACTGCGCTTCAGCTTTTAACACTTCAATGCTGGCTGGCCATGTTTTTCTGCCTTCAAGTAAAATGCCTTTCGAAAGTGCATTGAGTCTTTTCTTGCCTGGCTGCCCTTTCACCTTTGCCACATATGTCTTATTCACTTCGTGACTGGGATGCAGAATTTTCTGGGCCAATGCGCCATCATTGGTGAGCAGCAAGGCTCCTTCGGTATCCAGATCAAGCCTGCCCACAGGATAGACTCTCTCTTTTATGTTTTTCAGCAGATCGGTTACAATAGGTCTTCCCTGGGGGTCATCAACTGTGGAGAGATAGCCGGAAGGCTTATGGAGAAGAATATAAACTTTTTCTTCCCGGGAGGCTAAAGGGACGCCTTCACATTCTATGTCCTGGGTATCCGGGTCAACTTTGATTCCCATTTCAGCGACAACCTTGCCGTCAACCCTGACCTTTCCCTGCCTGATAAGCTCTTCTGCCCTGCGCCGGGAAGCGATCCCTGCTTTGGCCAGAACCTTTTGTAATCGTTCTAACATAGTACAATCTCAGCTGTATTTCGGCCCCAGTATTTCATGAATCCCGGCATCAACCTTTTGTTTTGTCTTTGGATCAACCTCCAGAACATCCGTATACCAGGGTTTCATGCGGCAATCAAAAACAATCGGCGGTTTAAGACCGACATGATACCGGACCACAGATTGTTCAGCGCCATGGATATCTGCTGCAGGCTCAAAACGGGTAAAGAACGTCCATAAAAATTCCTGGAGATTCAGAGTTGCTGCAGTGCTGTCATCGACGAGTATGACAACAGGCCAGTCAGCCAGTCCCTGCCAATTTGCAATTTCCTTTGCTAATTCAGGGTCAGTCCCATAGTCAGGCCCCTGGACAACCAGAGTGCCCGGAAGAAAAGCTTTGGGATGGGCCAGTTTATCAGGTAGGGACCCATTGAATGTTTCAGGCAGATCACGGATCGGCTCCCTGCCAAGACCCAACAGCATTGCCTTGGAGCCCTTATTCACTGAGGGGCCGGTATAATCCAGCGTATCCTGGGAAACATTGGCAAAAACAAAGAGGTCTTTTCCCCAGTCAACCCGTGCAAGGACATGTTGCCAGAGTTTGGGAAAATCCTCCACGTCTATATTCCCATCAGTGAGAATAAGAAACTTGGTAAGGGAAAGCTGTCCTTCCCCTAGGATTCTCAAGCCGGCAGCAAAGGCCTCGCGAGGATACCGGTCCATAACCCTGGCAGCAGCCAGGCTATGAAATCCTGTTTCACCAAAAGTTTTCAGTTGGCGTACACTGCCCATCACAAGAGGAAACAGAGGTGAAAGCAATTCCTGCAGAAAGTCACCTATAAAAAAATCCTCCTGACGCGGCCGCCCTACCACAGTGGCAGGATAGACAGCATTTTTGCGGTGATACATATGCTGTACCTGGAAGACAGGATAATCATGCTGCAGAGAATTGTAGCCATAATGATCACCAAACGGCCCTTCCGGTCTCCTTGCATGGGGAGGAACAATTCCTGTCAGAGCAAACTCGGTATTTGCTACCAGAGGATGTCCTCCATGGGGGTTCTTCACCATCTCCAGCTTTTTCCCCAACAGCAGCGAAGCCAATACAAGCTCAGGTATATTTTCCGGCAAAGGCGCAATGGCCGCCAACATTAAGGCAGGAGGTCCGCCAATATACAGGGTTAACGGCAATGCTTCATTTTTCTGTTCGGCTGCATGGTAGTGGTACCCGCCGCCCTTATGGATCTGCCAGTGAATACCGGTGCTTGTGTCATCAAAACGCTGGATGCGGTACATTCCCAGGTTGTGCCCCTTGCCATCAGGATGCTCTGTGTACACGAGCGGCAAGGTGACAAAAGGCCCGCCATCAGAATGCCAGGAAGTAAGTAACGGCAGTTCCGTCAGTTTCGGCGGGTCTTTGTGGACCTCGAGGATCGGCCCGTTTTGTATTGTCCTGGTCCCTACCTTGAGCCCATCAAAAATAAGGCTCCGCATTGACCAGATCTTATCAAGGCTTGGGGGCATAAGCGTTTCCGCAGCCCGTACCATATCTTTTACAAACTGCTGCGGCCTCTTTCCAAAGGCCAGTTCCATTCTGCGGTTTGTGCCGAACAGGTTGGTTACGACAGGAAATTGACTGTTGACGACATTGGTGAACAGCAGCGCAGGGCCACCCTGTGCTATTACCCTGCGGTGTATTTCCGCTATCTCCAGATACGGGTCGACCCGGGCATCTATTTCCAGCAGTTCTGATTCTTTTTTTAATATCTGCAGAAATGCTGGAAGATCCTCAATGATTCCGGAACTCACTTTTCTTGCTCCTTGTAAGTTTGGATTATTCTGCCAGAAAAAGGCTGTGGTATTCTTTTTCAGTTAAATGTTTCCGCATGATACCGGTCAAAAAATCCACCGTAGCCAGAATATCCTCGTCCTGCAGTCTGGGCAGCAGGGTCTCCATCAGTTTTTTATCAACAAACCGCTGCAGGAACAGTCCAAAAGATCGTTCGTCCGTTGCCCTGTCAAATCCAAAAGCAATCGTATATGCTTGTGTATTTTGCTTTTTGCCCATTTTCTTAAAGTATTCCTTATTATCAAATTAGCTTATAAAAAAACCTACACCAGCTTCCAAATAACTTTTCTTGAGCGCGGGCCGTCAAATTCACAAAAGAAAATTTTCTGCCACGTGCCGAGAACCAGTCTTCCATTCTCTACAAATACGGTTACTGAACTGCCCATGAGTGAAGCCATGATATGGGCCGGAGAGTTTCCTTCCATGTGTTTGTATGGATAGTCGTGCGGAATGACCTTTTTAAGGACCGCGACAATATCATCCTGCACAGCAGGGTCGGCTCCTTCATTTATGGTCAAACCTGCCGTTGTATGAGGGTTGTAGATATAGCAGACCCCGTCACGAATGGACTTGCTAACCTCCTTCTGTACCAGGCTGGTGATATCTACAAATTCCATCCTGGTGCCTGTTGAAACTGAAAAGGTTCCTGTTCCCATTGCCGCAATCCCCTCTTGTCTTGATTTACCAAATAACCGCTTTAAGCAGTACATAAAATTAGTTTTCCCATGTTGCTGAATCTATTCATTTTCAAAGCCAGGTGTCAACCGGTTTGTCCTTCTTCGCCCTTCCCCGTATTTCAAATTTATAAAGCTGTTTCGTCATGAAGATGTTGCCCAAAAGCATCTGGACAATTTTTTAACAATTTTGTAATATCTCATCTTTCGCTCTAAACAAATTTGCAACAAAAAATAATGAATA
The DNA here is from genome assembly GCA_039714455.1 of Thermodesulfobacteriota bacterium. Classification (GTDB taxonomy): domain Bacteria; phylum Desulfobacterota; class Desulfobulbia; order Desulfobulbales; family BM004; genus BM004. The sequence continues at coordinate 1,870 of JBDLJI010000150.1, read as the reverse complement.
ACATAACAATAAGCCAATGAATCAACCAGAAAAAGAAATAAATAAAGAACTAGAGGATATTACCTGTCTCTATGAGATAACCAAGGCACTTGCTTCGTCCACTGACTTGCGTGACAGCCTGGAACGCATCATGGAAATCCTTTCTGTGCACAAAAATATGCATAACGGCACGGTTAGCATTATCAACCCCCTTACAGGTCAACTGGAAATTGAGGTGGCGCACGGCATGCCGGCTGAAGCCAGAAAAAGGGGTAAATACAAGGTCGGCGAAGGCATAACGGGCAGGGTTGTTGCTTCGGGCCAGCCAATTGTTATTCCCCATATTGGTGAGGAATCCCAGTTTTTGAACCGTACCCGTACCCGGGGCGATATCAGCAAACAGCAGAATTCCTTTCTCTGTGTTCCCATCAAGCATGACCAGAGCACCTTGGGGGCCCTGAGCATTGATCTTGAGTACAAGGAGGACCTGAATTACGAGGACGACCTGCGCTACCTCACAATTTTAAGCGGCCTCATTGCCCAGACCGCTCTACGGGTCCAAGCGGAAAAAGAGGACCGGGAACGGTTGACCCAGGAAAACATTGAGCTTAAAAATGAACTCTCCGAAAAATACCGTGTCTCAAACATAATCGGTAACAGCAGCCGCATGCAGGAGATGTTCGAAATGATGCACCGGGTTTCGGACTCAAATGCCACAGTTCTATTGCGCGGCGAATCCGGAACAGGGAAAACATTGGTGGCCAGAGCCCTGCATTACAACAGCAGCAGGGCCAAAAAGCCGTTCATCGTTGTCAACTGTTCCGCCCTGCCGGAAACACTCCTGGAAAGCGAACTCTTCGGTCACGAAAAGGGGGCCTTTACCGGAGCCCATGCCATGAAAAAGGGGCGCTTTGAACTTGCCGAGGCCGGCACCCTGTTTCTCGATGAAATTGGTGAACTGAGCCAGTCGGTCCAGGTCAAGCTGCTGCAGGTTGTGCAGGACCGTGAGTTCCAACGGTTGGGGGGTATAAGCCCCATCAAATGCGATGTGCGATTGGTGGCAGCCACCAACCGTGACCTGGAAAAAGCCGTGGCGGACAAACACTTTCGCGAAGATCTCTATTACCGCCTCAACGTTTTCCCCATTTACCTGCCGCCTCTGCGGGAAAGAAGGACAGATATTCTTTTGCTCACCGAATATTTTCTCAAGAAATACAACGATGAAAATGGCAAGGAGATCAGGCGTATTTCCACCCCTGCAATTGACCTGCTCCTGCAATATCACTGGCCCGGTAATGTGAGGGAGCTACAAAACTGTATCGAGAGAGCGGTTCTCATCTGCGACGAGGAGTCCATCAAGAGCTTCCACCTGCCCCCCAGCCTGCAGACATCGGAGAGTGTCAACTCTAAACAGGCTCTCTCTCTGGCAGGGGCTGTGGAAAATTTCGAGCGGGAGCTCATCGTCGAGGCCCTGAAGAGGACCTCTGGCAACCAGACCAAGGCTGCCCAGGAACTTGACACCAGCCTCAGGATCATCAACTACAAGATTCACCAGTACGAAATTGACGCCAAAAAATTCAAGGTCAAAAAGTAAATTAAACAGGTTTCAAGGAGTCGAGGGGTAAAAGTGATCTATCCCCATCCCAAGGGATGGTCCATTATGGCATGGCCCCGTAAAGAAGCTGTCATCTCGAGCACAGCGAGAGATCTTATCACGAAAGGATAAAGATTCCTCACATACCGTTCGGAATGATAATGATTATTGCAAAACAAAAAAGCCCAGGGCCAAAAACCCCGGGCTTTTTTAATATAAGTGGCCAATAAAAATTAATAAATATTCAGGTAGTTATCAATCTCCCAGTCAGTAACACTGATTCTGTAACTGTCCCAC
>JBDLJI010000149.1:0-5588 GCA_039714455.1 Thermodesulfobacteriota bacterium | reverse complement strand
AATCAATGGTTAATTCCCCATCCTGTTCATCCATAATCCTCTGGGCAAAAGTAAGCCCCATGCCTATATGCTTGCTCTTTTTTGTGAAAAAATGAGATGTAACATGGGGCAGATTCTCTGCATTAATACCGCAGCCCTGATCAATTATCTTTATGGCGTACGGCCAGGTGGTATCAAATGTTTCAATCAGCTGCAAGGTAACAGTATTGTTATCATCCCTTACTGTATAGGCTTCACATGCATTCAGCACCACCGCCTCAATTGCTTTCACCAGCAGGGCAATATCGATCAGTATTGTATTCGCCAGGATCTTTCCGGAACATTTACATTCCCATGTGGCTCCATATTCTTTCATAACAGGCTTGACCCGCTGTTCCACAGCTTCTACCAGATCTGCCAGGGGAACATGCTTCAATTGCGGCCTTGGAAGTAAAATAAAATTATTTAATGTATCTAATAATTTTTCAAGTCTGCGGGATTCTTTCGAAATAACCTCAGCATACTTTTGGGGTGTTTCACTTTTCTTCAGCCTTTTTGCCAGCCCCGCAATCACAAGAACAGGGTTGCGTATATGATGGCTTATATCGTTAAGCATATGTCCTAAAAAGGCTTCGTGTTCCGAGTGCTTTAACATACGCTCAATAGACTTCATTTTTGTTATATCATGAATGGTGGTGGCTATAAGCCCTCCACCCTCCCATTGAAAGTAAGCACAACATATCAGCCCAAAGAACGATGAACCGTCCAGGCAGCGCAGCATCGTCTCACAATCAAATTCTCGCTTTTCTTTCGTGATCTTTAAAATATTGGGCACCATAATCGCCCTGTCTTCGGGCATGAAAAGATTTTCAAATTGCAAGCCAATCAACTGTTCAGCACTTGCCTTGAACATCTTTTCCATTCGGGTATTGGCGACAAGAATCCTATTCTCTGCGTCAAGCAGAAATACTGCGTTCTGGACTATATTTAAAATTTCACCGATAACTTTTGGGGAGTATTTTATTATAGAGGTCACGTGAACACCTATTATTGGAGGAATAATTAAAAACGAAAAAACTCTACCATAACATAGAACACAAAAGCCTCCTGAAAAATTCTGTTTCCCCGGAGGCTTACAATAGCAATTTAAGAACAACCTCTTTCATCACTTGATGACTCCTGCAAGAGGTTATGTGTTTGATTGAGAATTATACCATGAAAAATATTAGCTTGTGAATACTCCTACAATAGAGGCAGACATAATCCTTGTCAATAAAATGTACTGGATGGGTAGTAAATGACAGGTATGTATGTTCCTACATGTATGACTGTGCTTTAACGACATAAAAAAAACGCACCGCCACAACCGATCTTATTTTTGGGATTGCACCTTGATGTAGTCCTCAAGGTTCAATCGCAGCATATCTTTAAAAACGTTTGCAAAATCCTGCAATTGTTTGTCCTTGTCTTCAGCCAGATTATTTGTTCGCATTGATGCTTCAAAGGCACTGTATCGTGCTGCAGCATACCTGATAGCCACTCCAACGTTTCCAGATCTATCTGATTTAGACATCTCGTTGGCAAGGTTAATAAATTTGTCTGCATAGTCGAACATCATTTTATCTTCGTCATGGTCCATGGGATTTCCTCTTTTTATTTTTTAAAATAGCATTTTTTCTTGCGCCAAGACGCTAAGAAAAAAATACCTTATATTCTCTTAAATTTCAAAAATTCATACTTTTTGCCACAATGTTTACTAACGAAACTTCATTACAGGTCAAAATGTCAATTGCAATGTTAACCAGACTCAATGGTAATAAACAATAATAATAAAGCCCACCTGGATTTCCAGGCAGGCTTTCTAAAAACAACTGTAAAAACTGGTCGGGATGAGAAGATTTGAACTTCCGACCCCCTGAACCCCATTCAGGTGCGCTACCAGACTGCGCTACATCCCGACCGAATCTTTTTCTTATATATAATATAATATTTTAAGATTTTACTTTTTTTCCAACATCTCCTGCAACTGTTTCAAGTCTTTTTTGAGTTCAGCAAGCATTAATTGTGTCCTGCCTCCTGATATCTTTGGTTCAGCAGTACTCTTTTTTACGCCTTTTTTTGCTGTCAGCAGTTTCCGGGCTCCCGGTACTGTATAACCATCTTCATACAGCAGCTTTTTAATTGTTAAAATATTCTCAACATCAATCTTACGATAAAGCCTTTGCTTTGAGGAAGCCCGCTGGGGGCGGATAATCTTGAATTCCGACTCCCAATACCGGAGAACATGTGTTTCCACCCCGGTTATTTTCTTGACCTCGCCGATCTTGAAATAAAGCTTATCTGGTATGCTTCCCGAGCCCAGCGAAGCTGCCAAAGCTTTTTCTTTCACATTCTGACGAGTTGTCTTATCCACTTTTCTAGGTGTTATTGATCTTCATCCGCAACCCTTTGCTCGGTTTGAAGGTGACCATACTTCTGCTGGATATCTCCATGGTTTCACCGGTCCGAGGATTACGGCCCTTCCTGGGTGATTTTTTCCTGACAGATAATGTCCCGAAATGTACCACTTTGATTGATTCACCATTTAAGAGAGTAGACTTCATGGTGGAAAAAACCGTATCGATTATTTCTTCAGCACTTCTCTGGGAGAACCCTAATTTATTATGTATGGCTCTTGCCAGGTCTTTGCGGGTAACATTTGATCGTTTCATTTTACAGTTCAACTTTAAAATATGTTTATGTTAATCTTTTATACTGCTTCTCTCAGTTTACCCTGAAAATCTTTTTCCAGCATCTGGATAAGTCTCTGATGCACCTTGTTAACTGTAATATCATCAAGGGTCTGCTCGGCAGAACGATAGGTTAATGTGATGGCAACGCTCTTATTTCCGGCACCTACAGAATCTCCGCGGTATACGTCAAATATCTCAACCGACTCCACAAGCGCTTCCCTGGCATTGTCAATGGCTGACAACAGTTCACCTGCTCCAACAGCCTCAGGGACTACAAGAGCAATATCCCTGTCCACAGACGGGAATTTAGGCAGTTGCCTGAACGATTTCGGTTCAGGCTGGATATCTGTTATCATATCAAAATCAAGGTCAAAGAAGAAAACATCCTGCTTGATGCCAAAAGCCTTCAAAACATCGTTGTCAATTTTTCCAAGGGCTCCAAGCTGCTTATCCACAGTCTGGAAAACTATATGCGAATCAGGCTGGATATAGTTTGGAACAGTACTTGCCTCATTTCTGGAAACAGAGGTCACAACCTTTGAAAGCCTTACCTCCTGCAGGATTGCTTCCACTATTCCCTTGCAGTCATAGACGTCGACCGCGGCAGTCTCAAAATGCAGGAGAGAGGAACCGGGATGTCGGCGGCCGCTTAATACCCCTGCCACACGCATATTTTCATTGGGAAGGGGTTCGTTCGCAACCGGGTGAAAGATCTTACCGATCTCAAACAGCCTGATGTCATTGTTCTGACGGCTGGTATTTCTGGAAAGATTCTGCAATAAACTCGGCAACATCATGGTTCTCATAATCTTCTGATCCTCGGAAAGAGGATTGAGAAGCATTACTGCTTTGCGGGTTGGATCATTATCGTTCAGCTTCAGCCGGTCAAAATAGTTTTCATCAACAAAGCTGTAATTTATTGCTTCATAAAATCCCTGGGAAACGAGCATGGCAGCCAGTTTTTTGCGCAATTCCAATCCCGGCTGCTGCTCCGGGAAACTCATGGGTACAATGGGCATTGTTGTTGGTATTTCATTATAGCCCTGCAGCCTGGCGACCTCTTCGATCAGGTCAACTTCCCTTTCCAGGTCTACGCGGAAGCTTGGCACCGTCACCCGTAAGGTATCATCATCTGCCTGGGCCACCTGTAGCTCTATGCTTTCAAGGCATCGGGTAATTTCCGTGGAGTTAAGCTGCAGGCCCAGAAGATCATTGGTTCGGTTGACGCGCAGTTTTATTGTCTCTCTTGCTGCAATTCCGGCAACACAGTCATAGCCGTTGTCAACCGCTTCAGCACCAGCTATCTCAACCAGGAGTTGAACTGCCCTTTCCATGGCCCTGGGCGCAAGCTCAGGATCAACACCACGCTCAAACCTATATGAGGCCTCGGTGCCCAGATTAAGATGCCTGGCTGTACGCCTGACACTGAGAGGATTGAAACAGGCGCTTTCAAGCAGGATATTCTTTGTGGAATCCATAACCTCGGAATTTTCTCCACCCATGACTCCGGCAACTGCCACAGGATTTTCAGCATCACAGATAAGGAGCATTTCCTGGTCAAGTTTTCTTTTTTCGCCATCCAGAGTGACAATATCTTCACCATCTCTTGCTCTACGGACAATAATTTTCGATCCGCCCAACCTGTCAAAGTCAAAGGCATGCAGCGGCTGACCATACTCCAGCATGACCAGATTGGTTATATCAACTACATTATTAATCGGCCTGAGTCCGATAGAAAGAAGTCTCTTTCTCAACCACCAGGGCGAAGGGCCGATGCTGACATTTTTCAAAAGCCTTGCTGCATATCTGGGACAATCTTCAGGGTCGAGAACTTCCACACTGAACGGAACTCCCTCACCATTCAGTTTCGGCAGGTCGCTTTTCACCGGCAGGTTCATTTTCTGGCCGGTGAACCCTGCAATTTCCCTGGCAATTCCTATAACACTTGTACAATCAGGACGATTAGGAGTGAGATCCACCTCAATAAGAGTATCTCGTAACGAAATGGCTTCTGGAAGTGACTGCCCTGGACTGGAAGTGTCTGGCAGTTCCATGATGCCGCTGTGGTCTTCACTTATGCCGAGATCCTTTTCCGAACACAGCATACCGGAAGATTCCTGGCCGCGGATAGCGGCTTTTTTGACCTTCAACCCGCCAGGCATGGTACTCCCGGGTAAGGCGATTGCTGTCAGGAGTTCAGGCCTGGCATTAGGAGCTCCGCATACAACCTGGAATGTTTCTTCGCCAACCGTGACATCGCACAGGCTGAGACGGTCAGCATCAGGATGCGGCCTGACATCAATAATCTTGGCAACCTTGATTACTTCCAGCTCCTGGTACAACTCATCTACATTATCCACCTCGAGTCCAAGCATGGTCAGCTTGTCTGCCACAACATCTACAGGCAGATCCAAGTCGATATATTCTTTTAACCAGTTCAGGGTGAATTTCATGAGTCGTACTTTTTTATATTTAATTGTCGTCATACAAAACGAGACGACGATTGACACAAAATTTAAAATTTAAAACTGCTTCAGGAAGCGCAGGTCGTTCTCGTAAAATAACCTGATATCATCAATACCGTATTTGAGCATTGCTATTCTCTCAATGCCAAGCCCAAAGGCAAATCCGCTGAATTCCTCCGGGTCATAATCAACCATTTTAAGTACTTCCGGGTCAATCATTCCAGCGCCAAGTATTTCAAGCCAGCCTGTCTGTTTACAGACACGACAGCCGTCCCCCTGACAGATAACACAACCGATATCAACCTCGGCACTCGGTTCGGTGAAAGGAAAGAAACTCGGCCTGAAACGCAGGCCGATATCAGCCTGATTAAACATTTTTTGACAAAATACCGCTAAAACTCCCTTGAGATCG
>JBDLJI010000148.1:0-5672 GCA_039714455.1 Thermodesulfobacteriota bacterium | reverse complement strand
ACGTCCTTTGAAAAGTGGACCTTACCGCAGGAAGAGGTTGACATGCCGTAGCTCGCAACCCTGATAAAGTCAACCTGCAGGTCCAGCTTAATTTCCCGAACCAGGTCGGCCATGAAAATAAAGGCACCGTTTAAGACGCCAATCACTAAAAGGTTTGATTCTGCATAGTCCTCAGTGATGATGGCTCCAAGTTCGCGCACCCGCCTGGCAATATCTTTTTGGGATAGAATCAGTTTCTTGGCAGACATTTTTCAAAGATGGTTACTTTTTCTGATTTTTTTAAAAAAATGTAGTTTTCTTTTCGAAGCATCTCAAGATTATTATATCAAACAAATAATTACTAACAAAAACAGCAAAATTTTTATGAGTTCACTGCCATCAAACACACTTTTTGTCACTGGAACCGACACATCGGTCGGCAAGACATATGTTTGCGCCAGACTCCTGGAATTTTTGACAAAAAAAGGGGTGCATGTCGGCTATCAGAAATGGGTTGCCACCGGTGCTGATACCGACCTGCCGGAAGATCTTGCGTTCTGTTTAAGTGCAGCAGGCATTGTGCCATCGCCGGAACTTGTGCAGAAGCAGGTTCCCTTTCGTTTCAGGTTTCCTGCTTCACCGCATCTGGCAGCTGAAATCGAAAACAGGGAGGTCGATCCGGAAGTCATTATTGAAAATTATGTAAGTCTGGCAGCCAAATACGAGTTGCTTTTTGTTGAAGGGATAGGCGGCATAATGGTTCCCCTGCGCAGGGACCTGCTGTTGGCAGACTTCATGGCCAGGCTGCAGCCCAGGACTCTGGTAGTAGCGAGAAGCGGCCTTGGCACCTTAAACCATACCCTTCTCACCCTTGAAGCCCTGCGTAAAAGACAAATATCCGTTCTGGGTGTTGTGTTTTCTGACTCCAAAGAGCAGGAAGACGAGATGTTGGTACAGGACAATATGCGGACTATTGAAGAAACAGCATCGGTTCGGGTGTTTGGCAGGTTGAGGAGAAAGGCAAATAAGGAAAAGGAAGAAAATTCTTTTATGCCGGTTGGCCAGGCAATTTGGGAACAGCTGCTCAATATTGAACCCTGAACCCCTCTTGTATGCCTGATACGGAGATCATCTCCCGTTAGTTAGTGCCCGTCCATAAATGGCCTTTTTGTCCGATCTCAGCGTCATACGAAAAAAATAATACTCGGAATATCATACATATGCCTGTGCTTATTTTTTTCGCAATCCTTGATCTCAAACAAAAAATCCTCATATCTGGACAGACACTAGTCAAGGCAAACCATTACCCGAACAGATTTTTTCCAGAATATTTGGATAAATCCGGCGGCAGCATTTTCAGTTAAAAAAAATGCATTTTTTGAAATTTATAGGTAGAACTACTGGTTTTTTTGTGATATGTTGTTTGCCTGCTGTATTGACAAAGAGCGGTCTTTTATGTAATTTCGACAGGTCGCGTTTTATAGTTGTGGTGAGTTTTAATACTGAATTGAGACTCTAACCATTATATATTATTCAAAAAAAGAGGTTTCTTATGTCTGTGACGACCAAGGAAATCACCCCTGCCTTTAATTCTGAAGTAACGAAAGCGGAGGGCGGCCAACATCTCAACCGCTGTTTTTCCTGCGGTGCCTGCAGCGGTATCTGTCCTGTGAGCCAGGCAATTACTGATTTTGATCCCCGTAAGATTATCCATATGGTACGGATGGGATTGAAAGACCGACTGCTGAAGTCTGACCTGCTCTGGTTCTGTTCCCAGTGTAAAAGCTGTGTTTTTGTTTGTCCCCAGGATGTCCGGTTTGCTGAGATCGTTGAGGCATTATGGGGGATGGCCTATGAGCAGGGCTATATAACCGACCAGGATATCCTTGATAAGGGGAAGGCAGCCTCGGTTGAACGAGATAAATGCGTGTCTTGCCTCACCTGTGTCAGGGTATGTCCATGGGAGATACCCAAGATAGATGATGAGGGTTTTGCCACGATTGATGTCAGGGATTGCAAGGCTTGCGGCATCTGCGTTGCGGAATGTCCGGCCCAGGCTATCATGCTCAATCAATCCCAGGATGAAGTACTTATAGCTGCCTGCGGCAGTAAATAAAACCGGAGTGTACAATGACCTTTATACCAAATATCAGAGCATTTTGTTGTCATTACACCTCACAGCAGACCTGTGCCGAAGGAGCTGAAGGCCTCAAACAGGACGGGTTGCCCGAAAGTGTTTCATTGTTCCGGGTGGTGTGCACGGGAAAAATTCAGGTCAGTACTCTACTGCAGGCCTTTGAGGATGGCGTTGATGCAGTGTATGTTGTCGGCTGTCCGGTTGACGGCTGTCATAATGTCAAAGGAAGCCAGAGGGCTGCTAAAAGGGTGCTCGCTGTAAAAAAGGCATTAAGTGAGCTTGATGTAGAAGCTGAACGCATTGAGATGTTTCACCTCGAAAGGGGTTTTCACCCTGAATTTATCAGTGTGGCCCAGGAAATGGATAAAAAGATTCAAAAATTAGGACCAAGCCCGCTCAAAGGAGAATCAGAATGATAATTGCCGAGCGCAAGCCCATTGCCGAAATAGTTGAAATGACCCAGGACCATGATAAGATTCTGGTCCTGGGATGCCGTGGATGTGTTACTGTCTGTTCTGCCGGTGGCGAAAGGGAAGTTGAGCTGCTTGCATCCCTCCTCCGCCTGGGTGCCAAGAAAGATGGCCGCACCGTTGAAGTTCAGCAAGGTACTCTTGTACGCCAGTGCGACAAAGAATATATTGACGGTCTGGATAACTGGGATGGTGAGTATGATGCCATTGTTTCCATGGCCTGTGGTGTCGGTGTCAACTTTATTGCAAATCTACGTCCGACCACCATGGTTTATCCCGGTGTTAATACAACATTTTTCGGGGGCTCTGAAGAGCAGGGTGTTTGGGCTGAACAATGTGCCGGTTGCGGTAACTGTATCCTGCATCTGACCGGAGGGTTATGTCCGGTAGCCAGATGTGCCAAGAGTCTCCTGAACGGTCCCTGCGGTGGTTCCCAGAATGGTAAATGCGAGATCAATCCGGATGTCAGCTGTATCTGGCAAAAAATCCATGACCGTCTGGAACGGTTGGACTGTAAGGAAAAGATGCTGGAGGTTGCCCCGATACGTGACTGGCGGCCGGCCGGACATGGCGGCCCGCGTAAATCCACCCGCGACGATCTGACCATCTAAAGGACTGTTTATGCCGCCTGTTCTGGCATTGATCGGCAAACCGAATTGCGGCAAGACCACCCTTATCGAAAAACTTGTCCCTGCCCTTGCGGAAAAAGGGGTACGGGTAGGTACCATCAAACACCATCACGGAAAAATCCAGATGGACACTCCAGGCAAGGACACCTGGCGCCATAAGCAGGCCGGCGCCCAGGTGGTTCTCTTGTCATCTCCTGTCGGCATAGGTCTCATTCAGGATACTGCCGGAGATATTCCTGTTGAAGATCTTGTCAGCCGTTATTTTCAAGAAGTTGACCTGGTAATAGCAGAAGGCTATAAGTGGTCCACGCTCCCCAAAATTGAAGTTTTCAGAAGCACGGTTTATGATGAGCCTATGCAGGAACCGGGCAAAACCCTTGTTGCCATGGTGAGCGATGTCGAGATCCGGCAGGATCTGCCCTGGTTCAAGTATGATGACATAGGTTCACTGGTGGAATTTATCCTGGAGAAAATCATAAACCAGTAAAGAAAATGGAATCATTCTCGGACATAACGGGTGTTATTCTGGCAGGGGGGCAAAGCAACCGTTTCGGCAGCAATAAGGCTTTAGCCCTTTTGCATGGTAAATCTCTTATCCAGTATGTAACTGAGACAATGACAGCCATTTTTAATGATTGCTTGCTGGTCACGAATGCCCCTGAGCAGTATGACTTTCTAAACATACCAATGATAAGGGACCAGTATCAGGACAGTGGCCCGCTGGCCGGTATTCATGCGGCTTTAAGCCATACAGGAAAAGCATGGATATTTGTTGTCGGCTGCGATATGCCGGCGATTACACCTGATGTGATTGCCTTTCTTTGCAGTTTTGTGCATGAGGATTGTGAAGCAGTGATTCCCTGGCTGGAAACAGGTGCAGAGCCTCTCTGCGGCCTGTATCACAAAACTGCCCTTGCCCAAATTGAGCAATACCTGAAGGATGGGAAAGCACAGGTAAGAGAGTTGTTGGAAAACCTGACAGTCAGAAAAATTAAAGAGCAGGAATTGCTTCAAGTCACAGGTGACCTTCAGGTTTTTTATAATGTTAATAGGAAGCAGGACCTGGGGAGGTTAGCCTGAAACGGAAAAAGCAGGGCCAATGTGACCTTCCTTTCTGTAATTTATTATTCTAGAATTAGTTTTTGTCGTACTTTTATAGACAAATTACAGCCCCACTGACCGCCCAGGCCGTTAAAACATCTCGACTGTTATGTTGAGTAGTTATTGAAAATTGATACCTAGCAAATCTGTTAACCACAAATCACCAGAAATGCCTATATAAGTTACTGCTATTGGAACAATCGCCGATAAAAGGAATAAGTATTTTTGTTTTGGTTGTTGAAAAGAATGCCAGATGATGAAAATGGCAATAGTTAATCCCAATAAAGGATTAACTATGAAATGAAAAGTTACATACAAAAATGATCCGAACTACACAAAAACCTGACCAAATCAGTCCCCAAATAAAAGTAAGAATAAGGCACCGGTTGTAGCTGGCGTTGAGGGATCTATAGCTGGCGTTATGGTTGTATCAATAATTAAAAGACTGGAATAAGTTGTCATATAAGCAGTTTGCCCAGAGACATGAATGCCATAGCCGGTTAATGTGGCACAACTACTGAGAAGGACAGGGTTTTCAGGATCTGAGACATCTACTATTGAGAAGCCAGGTCCTGATCCTGCCACATAGGCATAGTTTCCATCGACGTAGACATCATTTGCATAACTGATCTCGTCGCATGAGCCTGCTAAGCTCGGGTTTGCAGGATCGGTTACGTTAATGACCTGGAGCCCCTCGTCAAAATCCGCCACATAGGCGTAGCCTCCCTTCACAGCAACCCTGTATGCACTTCCCGGTGTGTCATAACTACCTTTTAACACTGGGTCGGCAGGATTTGAAACATCAATGATCAGCAGAGCATCGCGTGCTGCCACATAGGCATAGTCACCGACGACACTCACACCTGTGTGAGTATCTATGTTAGTTGTAAATTCGCCCACCCATACGGGGGCAGTCGGCTCAGCTATGTTGATTATCTGCAGTCCGGAGACGCATGTGCCATCTGCCACATAGGCGTAATTTCCGGAGATATAAATACCTTCTGCAGAAAATGGGGTATCGTATGCGCCAGCAACAGTCAACTCCATCACCTCAGGAGGGTCGCTTATGACACTCCCGATATAAACTACCTGAAGTCCAATCTGCGCCGCCGCCACATAGGCATACTCCCCTGAGACGAAGACGTCTCTGGCTACGCCGCCGGGAAACCTACAATAGGCCACCATAGTGGCATTTTCGGAATCTGAGATGTCGATTACATAGAGACTGGAAGGAACGAGAACGCCCTCAGAAATGTACCCGGAAGCTGCCACGTAGGCAAAATTTCCAGAAATAAAGACGTTGTTGGCAAGAGCTGGTATGGGAACCGAGCTTTTCACAAATGGCTCGGTTCCGTA
>JBDLJI010000147.1:0-5708 GCA_039714455.1 Thermodesulfobacteriota bacterium | reverse complement strand
CTGGTCCGGCATGATTGAATTAAACGGTCCTATCCAGGCCAAGCTGTCCGATTGGATACGCAACAAGGGGTGGTTCTCTGAAGAATTTCGTCCCAGAATCCCCTGCACCCTGGAAAATATGCAAATAAGCTTTCAGGATAAGAAAATAGCTGTTGCGGGAAAACTCCATCATGGTTTGACCGGGAAAAAACTGCCCATGGCCAGGATTGACCTTGAAAACACTCCTGAACGTCTGCGCATTAATGAACTGACTTTTATTGCTCCCGGGGAGCAGGGAAGATTAACGCTCGATTTAAGGCGCCTGCCCCCTAAGAGCCTTGCCTTTTCCTGGCAAGGTTTTGTTAATGCGGACACCGTTGCCGCTCTCTTTCATCATCATGCTTTCACGGAAGGTACTTTTGCCGGAGCTTCTTTTGAGGCCAGTTATGTTGCCGACCAGCCTGAAGCATTACGTTTTAAAGGCATTCTTAAAGCTGAAAATTTGCTCCTGAAGGGCAGCGGCAAAAAAAAACCAATTGTTTTTGAAAACGTTATTCTGAGCGGCACTGGTAAACATTTAAGAATTGCTGCTTTAAAGCTAGCTGTCGACAATGAGAAAATCACTGGCTTGGGACATCTTGCTGCAAATCAGAAGGGACTGCAACTGGACATCAACCTTATCTCATCCTTTCTTTCAAAAGAATCAGTCAACGATTTAGTACAGAGACTGAAGGAAACCCAACATGCCTTTTTAGGTGATCATACTGATCAGGATGACGAAATTCCGACGCCGGAAAATTGGGATATAACCGGTCGGATAGGCTTTGATTTTGACTCTTTCTCGATTAACCGCAACACGACTACAGTATTCAGTGGAACCCAGCATGTTCATTATACCCTGTATGATGCCCATGGGGAGTTACAACTGGCTCCCGACACTCTGACGAGAACAGAAATTTTCTCCTCAAAGCTGTGCAATCTCGAATTTAAATCCACCTGGTATTCAGACGAGGCCTTTGGGCAACATTTTGAACTTGCAACCGATTCCAGTGCCCCATTGCGCCTGGAAAATGTTTTGCCATGCCTTGGTGTCAAGCAGGATCTGGTTGAGGGCGAATTTTCTTTAGAAGCCAATCTAAGAAAAGAATCCGGCGCCTGGCATAGCGGTAATATTCATATCAAATCCACCAACGGCAGAATCCTCAGGCTGCAATTACTTTCCAGAATTTTCAAGATTGTCAATATCACCGACCTCTTTGTAACACAAACTGGAAGTACCGGAAAAAGAGGATTCCCTTTTTCTGAGATGTATATTGATACACATATACAGGAGAATAACCTCATTTTTGACAGGGGAATTCTTCATGGCGAAGGCCTCAATCTTTTTCTCAATGGTGATGTTCACCTGGGCGATTATGATGCAGATCTGACACTTCTCATTGCACCATTTAAAACCTTTGACGCCTTGTTTTCCAAAGTGCCTTTCATCGGACAGGATATTATGAGCGAGTACGATAGTCTGGTAGCCATCCCCGTTGCAATAGAAGGACAGTGGCCTGATCCGACGATAACACCTCTCCGCCTTGAATCTGTCGGCAGTGCTCTCCTTAATATTGTCAGAGAAACTTTTAAGCTGCCTTATAATATTCTTACGCCGCACCAACAATAAAAAACCCCGACCTTGGGTGGGAGGTCGGGGTTTTTTTAGGAAGAAGAAGTAAAAAAAAAGAAGAGGTCAATTATAAAAAGAGGGATCTTGCTTATATAATTTTTCAGGAAGTTTTACTCTCCGATTCATCTTCTGTTTTTAACTCGGCAAATTGGGTCAGTTCGGCCAAATAGCGGGCAGCCTTTGCCGCCAGTTCAGCTAAACGGCGCATATAACTGATCATATCCTGCAGGGCAACGAATTGCCGAACATGTAAAACGCCTTGGGTGCTCAATCGTAATAGAATGTTTTTCAAATCATGGTATTCATCAATGACCTTCTGCAGGCTGTTTTCACATGTTTCAAGGTTAAAACCTTCCAGTTCCACATCAGAGGTCTTGGCCATTTTTACAACCGTCCCTTTAAAATTGTTAAATAACTCTGCAAGCCCTTCATCCTGCAACGGCTGAACCTCACCTTGCTTTTTCGCAATCATGGCTGCAAGTTCAGCGATTGAGGCATAATAACCGGCAATGCGCAAGCAGTTCGGTAATGCATCATCCAACTCTTCCGGTAAATTGCTGCGCTGCATACGGTTAACAAAATCACCGATCGAAATTTCCAACTGGCCAAAAACAGCTTTATCTTTTGTGAGTTGGGGGCTCATGCTGATCTCAGTGCTCAGCGCCCCTTTTGCCATACGTCTGGCAATGATTCCAAGCCGCGCCAATTCTTTTTCCAGGGCATGTAAAGCCAGAACCGGTGTAGAGATAACATTCTTGTCCAGGTAGACGGGCTTGGCTTCATCCTCTTCAGCACTGCGAAAAAAGCCTTTGAGCTTACGAATCATTGGCTTGGTTAATGGCCAGAGTATTAGAACACCCAGCACATTAAACAATGTATGAAACATGGCAAGGAGTGTTACTGGTCCTGCATCCTGCCCTAGCAAAACCCTTGTTGTTTCAAGAAATTTCAGCAGCAGCGGCAGGATTAATATGGCTACAATGCCTGTTATGATATTGAAGGTGACATGGGCTGCAGCAACTCTCTTGGCATTAGGTGTAGCTCCTAATACTGCCAATGCAGCTGTTGAAGTAGTACCTACATTTGCTCCAATTACCACTGCTGCCGCGTCATTAAGAGGAATAACCCCTCCTGCAGCAGCCGTTAGAGCTATGGCCAAGGCCGCACTCGAAGACTGCATCATCAGGGTAAGGAGAAATCCAATAGTTATGAACAGCAGTACGCTGGTGAATCCCCCTCCGCCAAAGTTAGCAAGCTGTATACCGGAACCGCCCCCTTCAAAACTTGCCTTCAGCACATCAATCCCCATAAAAAAAATGCCGAAACCGGCCAGTACTTCTCCAATGGCTCCCTGTTTATTTTTGCCCTTGGCAAGTCGCAACATCATCCCCAGGCCGATGGCAGGCAATGCAAAAACTTTTATTTTAAACTTGAAGCCAATAGTTGCCACCAGCCAGCTGGTCATTGTGGTGCCAATATTGCTTCCATATATTACAAAGACAGCCTGTCCTAAACTCATAAGGCCGGCATTAACGAAACCGATCGTTGCAACAGTAACGGCACTTGATGACTGAACCATTGAAGTAATAAAGGCACCAGACAGCACACCCCGTATTGGAGTCTTAGTCGAATTCTCAAGGATATTGCGTAAGGTTTTACCAGCGGCAAGCTTTAATCCATCTGTCATGAGCATCATGCCCAATAGAAAAAGACCTACACCACCAAGAAGAGAACCCCAAATTGCAAGGTTCACGCCTGCACTCCACAGAAAAAGTTATTCATATCCATTATAGATTACAACTTTCCACCAGATCCCTATTCTTATTGGGAAATATCAGGATCATGACAGGTATTTTTTATTATTTCGTTCTTTTCAAAAAGCTCCTTCCGCATTTTATAGAAAGTTTTTTCAAGATCCCCTATCTCATCTTCACGGACAATTGTCTTTCGTGTCTGACATTCCTCTTCTTCTATCTTCTCAGGCAGTTCCTGCAACTCCCTGGACAGCCGCTTCACAGGCTTCGTCACCAGCCAGGAAAGAAGCAGGTAATTTATAAAAATTATGGCTACGATCCCCAAAATTCCTATAACAAAAATATGGAGCACATGGGAAAAAATATTGGCGTAAGTCCGGTCGGTTCCCATCCTGAAAACTATTGCCCCCAGAATATCCTGGTCCGGAATATGGCACTGGTGGCATTTATCCTGATTTTTCACCAACCTGACCATATTGAGGTACCGTTTGCCGTTTATCCGCTCTTCAAAACTCCGTTTCAAAACCTCATCCGTCCTGGGCTGGGTGATCAGTTCCTTCCAAACAGCCTGATTATAGATAGAATCATCAATTTTTTTACCTATCATCCCGGCATCGGTTGTATAAGTGATATACCGGTTCAGATCATTAATGTATATCTGGACGTTCTTCATTTTGCTGCTCATCTGCAGCAATTGCTCACGAATAGCCTCACTGTTTCCAACCGACATGGGATACTCGATGCCGCCATACACGGCGTGAAATAACTCATCACCAAACATGATCATTTCATCGATCATATCTGTAGCCTGATGAGTGGCGGTGATGCCAATAAAAACAGCTAGGGGAAGTGCAAGAGAAATTGTGAGGATGATTAATATTGTCCTGCTGAGCTTTTTACCTATAAAATGGGCCATGATACCTCCATACTGTGCTAGCACCCGTTGCCGTTTTTTTACAAAACGGCTCGCTGAAAAACTTTCTCAATGAAAAAATATTTATCTCCAGCCATGCATAAAAATATGTCCCGCCCCAAAAGGAGCAAATAAGAGGATATCACTGCATGATACAGTCTGTCTCAGACACGCGCATCAAGCAGGTCTGCCAGCTTTTCAAGGTGAATCTGTTCCTCTTCGGATAATTTTTCAAAAATCTGCTGTGCCTGCTTATCTTCAATAGCCCTGCTCATTTTGATATACAGGTCATAGGCATTAACCTCCATGGACATAGCCAACTCCAGGCTTTCGGTGACTCCCTTGTCTTTTATCCACTCAAGTGCATCTTTAACAGGGATCCCCCCCTCCATGACAGTTCCGCTAATGCTGTCACTGAACTTTGCCCGGAGCTTTACAAAATCGGGCTGCATCCCTGTCAACCCTTCGTAAGTTTCCAGTAAGTGTTTTTCATGACTCAGTTCTGCTGCCACCAGCCACTCAAACATCTTCTGAGCCTCAGGGTCATCAGCAAAATGTTCCGAAACACCCTGGTAGAAAAGTTTTGAACCTTCTTCCAATGCCCAGGCCAGACCGACAACCTCTTCTCCATTGGCAGCAGGAGAAAAAAAGGCCATGCCAGCCTCCGGCAGGCCATGGGCAACCATGCCTTTCCAGGCTCGGATACCGCCTTCCAAGCTGTAAACATCTTTCAATCCTGTTCCGAGCAGAAATGTTGCAGCCGACCGGCTGCGTACGCCTGCGGCTCAGTAAACTATGGTAGGTTTATTAGGATCAATCTCATCCTTCCTGTTCTTCAATTCTGCCATAGGGATCAAATTTGCTCCCGGAATATGATCCCTCTCATATTCCATCGGCTGACGCACATCCACCAGGTTATATTCATCAGGATGTTTTTCTGCCAGGAACCGTCTGACTTTATCAGCGGTCATGGTTGGAATCGATTTAAAATAATCCATAACTCCCATAGTTCTCATACTCCCTTGCTTGTTCGTAAAGATTAAAGGTGAAATATCCTAATACGTTCTATCATTATTCTTTTTAAGCAAAATCTCACATATTTTGTCAAAAAAATCTTTTATTTTTCAAGGTTTTAATTAAAGATGTAAATTTCAATAGTCACTCAGACGTCAATGGTGCCTGACAACAGCTGCTTTAGCTCTTCTTTTACTTATTATCCTAATGCCCAGGCGACGACCTTCCAACCTGGACGAATAGTTACTGACCGGGCTTTCCACGTTCTTTTTCTGCTGGTCCTGAAAGACTTGAGGTTATAAATTTGCCGATACCTTCAATATACGTTTTCCCGCTCAGTAAAAAACCCTCATTATGACCGCCCCTAATTTCAAGT
>JBDLJI010000146.1:0-5718 GCA_039714455.1 Thermodesulfobacteriota bacterium | reverse complement strand
CTTCTGCATCCTTGCCTGGGACAAAGCCACTGGCAGCAGTGCGGACCAAAAACAGGAAATAGGTATTCTCAAGGCCATCGGCTGGGACACTTCGGAAGTCCTGGCGCTCAAATTCTGGGAAGGTCTTATCATTGCCCTGACATCATTTTTACTGGGAACTATTGCGGGCTTTGTTCATGTCTTTACCTTCAATGCTTTTTTCCTGGCCCCTGTCATCAAGGGATGGTCTGTTGTTTTCCCAGATTTTCACCTGACGCCGCATCTTGATCCGTATCTTGTTTTTACCCTTGGGTTTCTCACTATCACACCATATGTCGCAAGCACGGTTATACCTGCCTGGAAAGCAGCAATAACAGATCCCGAGACAATCATGAGAGGTTAATTTGCAAGGAAATATATATATCAGGACACAGGGTGTCAAAAAGGTCTACAACCCGGGAAAGCCGGATGAGATGACCGCCCTGCACGATGTGTCGGTCCAAATTGACAGGGGCAGGATGACGGTTCTTAAAGGACCGAGTGGATCCGGCAAAACCTCCCTGCTGAGCGCCATCGGCTGCATGTCACGCCCGACCGAGGGCAGAATCCTCATTGACGGCAAAGATGTGGTTAAACTTCCCGAGAGATTTCTGGCCGACATGCGGAGGAAAAAATTCGGTTTTATTTTTCAACAGTTTCACCTGATCCGAAATTTAAGCGTTCATGATAACATTCTTCTGCCGCTCTACCCTACGGATATGATGCCTGCAGAAATGAAGAAAAGATCCCTGGCCATTATGAATAAGTTCTCCATTGCCGGGAAAGAGAACCTGAAGGTCAAAAACCTTTCCGGTGGGGAGCAGCAGAGAGTTGCAATTGCACGCGCCCTCATCAACGATCCTGCAGTTATCATAGCTGATGAACCGACCGCGCATCTCGACAAAAAGCTTGCAACGGAATTCATGGCAATACTTGGTGCACTGTGTGATGAAGGCAGGACCGTTATCATAGCCACCCATGATCCCTTTGTTTATGAACATAGTCTGGTCGGTAAAATTATTGCAATGAGGGACGGGCGGTTGGAAAAGGAGCAGTAAGGTGTTATTTCACCCGGGTATTCTTGCTCTCGTCAGCGGTTCAGCTCTTGTAACGCTGATGATGTTGTATGCTGCGATGCTTGGGGTCAAAGTGATTTTGCGCTGGGATTTTCTAAGCAGTTCAGCCTATCAACTCTCTCTGGAGCGAAAAACCTATCTGATTTCCACGCTCATGAACTATGTGCTTGGATTCCAGATTGTTTCCGCCTTGCTGTTCATCTATACCGTGGATGATATTCACAAGCTCTTTGTCGGAGCCATGTGTGCAACAGGTTCTTTGAATGCCAACCCCGTGGGCTGGCTGACCCTTCTGTCCAAATTCGCTGTTTGTTTTGTGGCCGGGCTATGGCTTGTCCTGAACTATCTTGATCAGAAAGCCGAAGATTATCCTCTTGTCAGGCTGAAATACAGTTTATTGATAGTCTTATTGCCCGTTATCGTTCTTGATTCTTTTCTACAATTTCAATATTTCCTCGGCCTGGATCCTGACATAATCACCTCATGTTGCGGTTCTCTGTTCAGTGATTCAGGGGTCAGTGTGACAAGCAGCATAGCAGGATTTCCTGCCTTGCCTGCAATGATCGTTTTTTATGTGGGATTCACTCTTGTTTTTGGCACCTCGCTGTTATGCCTGTTTTCAAAGAAAGCTTTTTTCAGATACCTTCTAACTGCCTTTAATGCTGTATTCCTGTTTGTCGCCCTGGCTTCCGTCGTCTCGTTTATCTCCATGTATATTTATGAACTTCCGACGCATCATTGTCCCTTTGACATTATTCAAAAAGAGTACGGCTTTATAGGCTACCCTCTCTACATAAGCCTGTTTTGCGGCATATTTTTCGGCTTGCTGCCCGGCATTTTTCATACGCTTAAGAAAATTCTCTCGCTGCAGAGGACTGTCCATAAACTTGAAAGGTCGTGGATAGTTCTTTCCCTGGGTTGCATGACTCTATTTGTTTTTATTACGACCTATCGTGTTATAATCAGTAATCTGACCTATTTTTCCTATTGAACGAATAACTTGATGTGATACGAAAGATGCGATTATCTATATTTGCCCGGCTTATAATCAGTTATCTGGTGCTGTTCAGCATGCTTGCAGGAGTCAGCCTGTATTTCATTTATCATCTCGACCAAGTTAATCAAATAACCCGGTCGATTATCCTGAACGATACATCTATCTTCGAATACTCCAATCAACTTTCCGATGCTTTGCTGTCGGAGTCCCGTTATGACCGTAAATATGTAGTCCTGAAAGATGAAGAACTTCATGAAAATTACCTGCAGGCAAAAGATGAATTCAACCGGCTTCTGAGTGAAGCTCTCACAAAAGCAACCTCAGAGGAAATGAAACATTTTTTCTATACAATCAGTCTTCAGCACCAGGGCTTTGGCCGTCTGGTCAACGTAGAAAGAGAACTGATAAGAATTGCAAAATCATACCCGTCAGAGAAGTATGCGACAGAAAAGAAAAAAATTTCCGATGATATCATTGAGCAGCTCAAAAATATCAGGCAGACAAGTGAAAATAATATCTTTACCAAAATTATTGAACTAAGTGAACATGGCGATAAAGCGAGTAATGTTTCTCTGATTATCTCAGTTTTCGCTTTATCTGTCGGCCTGATAATTGCTATCCTCATCGCCAGGAGTATTAAAAAACCATTGGATGTGATGAGAGCAAAAACAGTAGAAATTTCCCAAGGGAATTTCAGGGGAGATCTCGAGGTAATATCACCGCCTGTGATTGCCGAACTGGCTACAGCTATTAACACCATGTGTAACAAACTGCAGGAAGTTGATGATATCAAGTCCGATTTTTTCTCGCATATGTCCCACGAGTTGAGAACACCCCTTGCATCTATAAAAGAAGGAACTACAATGCTTCTAGATGGTCTTGGCGGGGAGGTATCTGAAAAGCAGCAGCGTATCCTTAAAATAATAGTCCAGGAAAGCAATCGTATGATAGATCTGGTAAATTCACTGCTGGATTTATCAAAAATGGAAGCAGGGATGCTGAAGTATCAATTTACACTGACAGATATTTCCGCTCTGGCGAATAAAGCTGTGGAATCTTTGGCACCTTTAGCTGAGGCGAAAAGCATATCCATAGAGAATAAAATCGGCGCCCTGCAGCCTGTTAAAATGGATCAGGAGATGATGCAGCAGGTTTTTCGTAATATTATTGGAAACGCTATCAAATTCACCTCTGAAAACGGAAGTATAAAACTTGAAGCAGATGTGAAGGAAAATTTTGTTGAAGTTGCGGTGCACGATACCGGCATTGGTATAGCAGAGGAAGATATCGAAAGAATATTTCTAAAATTTCAACAGATAATTCCGGCAAAAGGTGAAAAAACAAAGGGAACAGGATTGGGATTGGCAACTGTTAAAGAGATAATCCTTGCTCATGGAGGAAAGGTTTGGGTAACAAGTCAGGTAGGACAGGGAAGTACATTTTACATTACCTTGCCGTTAGCTGCATAATAGCTGCTGTAAACTTTGTTGCTTGTGCTCCGGTTCAAGACAGAATTGCTGTAGTAAAAGCGCATCAGCAACTGGAGGAATACAGGGAAAATATGGCAGCCGGTTTTTTTGAAACCGTTATCCAGCAGAGCAAGCAGGTTATTGCAGAAAACGAAACAGAACCTCCTGCTGATGTTGCCTTCTATTCTCTTGGCGAAGTCTATGCGCACCATGATTACAAAGGCAGGGATTATGCTTTATCACAATATTATTTTGAGAAGCTTATTATGAATTTTCCTGATTCTCAGCTTACCGCAGAAGCAAAAACGTTTATCAGCCTGTTTGAAAATATTGCCGCCAAGGAAAAGGAGGCTGCCGCTGCTGCTGCTACAGCTACAGCTACAGCTACAGAAAAAGTATCGCAAAATGAAATAATTGTAGAAAAAAAGAAAGAATCAGCACCGGTTCCTGAGCCCCGCAAGGTGGTTAAAAATCAGAATTTCGAAGAAGCTGTGCAAGAAAATTTGCAGATTCTGGAAACAGCCGGCAAGAAAAAACCGGCAGATGAGGCGCTCTACAATTTAGGCCTGATATATGCTCACATAGATAACCCGGCAAAGGATTTTAAGAAATCGCAGATATACTTTCATGTATTAACCGAACAATTCCCGGATAGTGAGTTGGCTGAAGAGGGGAGAATATGGCTCGGACTTTTTGAAACCATAGAAAAAATGCAGCAGATTGATGTTGATATTGAACAACAGAAAAAACAACTGACCCGCTGACAAACATATCTCAGTTATGGCAAAAACCAGAATATTGGTCGTTGATGACGACAGAAATCTTTTAGACCTTATTTACATGAGGCTGGAAGCTTCAGGGTATGATGTCGTCGCAGCCGATCATGAAAATAAGGCAAAAGAAGTTGCCGCCCAGGAGGTGTTTGACGTTGCAATAATTGATTTGCAGCTGGTCAGGCAGGACGGCCTATCATTAATGGAGGAACTCCACCTTATTCACCCGGATATACCGGTGGTAATTCTGACTGCCCATGGAAGTATAGAAAGCGCGGTCGAGGCTATGAATCGGGGCGCCTTTACTTATTTGACCAAACCTTTCGACTCCCGGGAGTTGATTTTGCAGATTGAACGTGCAAGAGAAAAAAGTCAACTGACCGGGGAAATAAACAGGTTAAAAGAACTTCTGGAGGAAAGGTTTAATTTTGCAAATATCATTGCTAAAAGCGAACGCATGCGGCGCGTTCTTGATCAGGTTGCACGGGTTGCCGGCACAGAATCAAATATTGCAATTTACGGAGCCAGCGGCACCGGTAAAGAGCTGATTGCCAAAGCGATTCATATTTCCAGCCAGAGGAAGGATTTTCCTTTTCTGGCGATTAACTGTGCCGCTATTCCTGAATCATTGCTGGAGAGTGAACTTTTCGGATATAAGAAAGGAGCCTTTACCGGCGCAGCGAAAAACAGTAAAGGACTTTTCACCAGGGCTGAGAAAGGCACAATTTTTCTTGATGAGATTGGCGACATGCCTCTTTCTATTCAGGCTAAATTATTACGGGTTCTCCAGGAGAGAACATTTATTCCGTTGGGAAGTGATGAACAAGTCTCTGTAGATGTACGTATTATTGTTGCAACCAATAAGAATTTGAAGGAGGAGGTAAAAAAGGGGAATTTTCGTGAGGATCTGTTTTACCGGATCCATGTCATTCCTGTTGAACTCCCCCTTCTAAAGAACAGAAAAGAAGATATCCCGCCACTTGTTCAACTCTTTATCAAAAAATACAGTGCCCAGACTGGGAAAAAAGTCAAATCCATTACTCCTGCGGCAATGCAGAAACTCATGCTCCACGACTGGCCCGGTAATGTCAGGGAGCTTGAAAATACCATTGAATATGCTATTGCCATGACAACGAGTGACACTCTTAAAGATGATCTTATTCTAAAGACAAAAGATAGTCTGGGCGAATTGCCTACTCTTCAGGAAGCACGCGCCATATTTGAAAAAAAATATCTCCAGAACCTTCTTGAAATCACCGGCGGCAACGTCAGCAAAGCTGCAGAATTAGCCGGAAAATACAGGGCTGATCTCTATAATCTCATGAAAAAACATGGGATTACTCCCCAGGACTTCAAACTCTAACCCGGGTTTCTCACCATCAAAT
>JBDLJI010000145.1:0-5755 GCA_039714455.1 Thermodesulfobacteriota bacterium | reverse complement strand
AGCCGATACATCCGTATAGCCTGCAGTGTAAGGCGTTTAGCATACTAAAGTATAGCTCAACCTCCTTACACTTTGTCTATCCGGCGTCTCGGCTTGTGAAAAACCCGGGCTAACTGTTTACACATTATTAATGATATGTTAATAATTTCAGCCTGTTCTGGTTTTTCCTGGTGTAATAATTACAGGCTGAGGTATCTTTAAAATGGAATGTCCCAAATGCGGTCATCATTTAAAGAACTATAAGAATCCACTGCCAACAGTGGATATAATAATAGAGACAAAGGGCTGTATCGTTTTGATAGAAAGGAAGAACAGACCCTTTGGTTGGGCCCTGCCTGGAGGGTTTGTGGATTACGGCGAATCCCTTGAGCAGGCAGCCATACGTGAGGCATTAGAGGAAACAGGCCTCCAGATTACTCTCAAACAGCAGCTGAAGACCTATTCAGACCCGGACAGGGATCCGCGGCATCATACGATTTCAACTGTTTTTATAGCAACTGCTGATGGTTCACCGTGCGCAGGAGACGACGCCGCAAAAGCAGACATCTTTATGCAGCAGAATCTGCCGCCCCTGGCTTTTGATCACGCACAAATTTTAGCGGACTACTTTGCACATAAATCAGAGACAGCCTGCCCATGACTAAACCCCGTATGAAAATCCTGCTTGTTGACGCTGATCAGTCAATTCTTGAAATTCTGACTGACCTCATGGCTATTTTCGAGCATGATTATGTTACAGCCCAAAACGGTGTGGAGGCAATTGAAAAGCTGAAACACAATTTCTTTGATATTGTACTCACAGATATGATTATGCCCGATATCGACGGCATGGAACTTCTGAAACACATCAAGAAAAACTATCCAAATATCAAAGTCATGATAGTAACCGGTTATGACCGCGCCTTTACCTATACAGATGTCATCAGGGCTGGAGCCAGCGATTTCATTTCCAAACCATTTAACACAGATGAACTTGAAGCCAAGATCAACAGGCTTGTTCGTGAGATAGAACTCATGAGCCAACTTGAACTTCTTTCAATTTCCGACGGCCTGACAGGACTCTATAACAGGCGTCATTTTGATGCCAAAATCTTCGAAGAGGTCCGGCGGGCACACCGCCAGAGTCATGACCTTTTCCTGGCGGTCATAGATGTCGATAATCTCAAGAAAATGAATGACAAATACGGACATCTCGCTGGAGACAAACTTCTGAAATCCGTCGGCGATATCATCAAGCATTGCATCAGGGAAAACGTTGACTGGCCATTCCGTTACGGCGGAGACGAATTCTGCGTCATCCTGACCCAGGTCACCAGAGATCAGGCTATAAGTACCTCTGAACGCCTTATAGAGAGTTTTAACGAGAAGAAACTGCCGCTCACCGGCCTGAGTATAGGTCTGGCTCAATTCGCACGCTCTCAGGATGCAAAATGGACAGAAGACATTGACGATCTGGTCAAAAGGTCTGATAAAGCATTATATAAGGCCAAACAAACCGGCAGAAATCGCGTAGTGGTTGACAACAAAAATGACAAGCCCCAACCAGGTGAATAATAATAGGCATAAGCCGGTGGAAATAAGCCGACTTCTTTCAGCTGTTTTTGAAAACAAAAAATGGCGCGGCAAACTCGAACTACACCGTGTTTTCGAATTCTGGAACAGAACCGTGGGCAAAGAAATTGCTGCCGTTGCCCAGCCCTCTCTAATCCGAGGTCGTGCCGTCCTCTGGGTCAAGGTCAGGGACTCAATCTGGATGCAGCAACTGCATTTACAAAAAATGCTGTTGCTTGAAAAAATCAACAGGCAGCTTGACGGCGAAAAACTCTCCGATATTCACTTTCAACTCGACAGCTCTTTCTCAGTTCCGCCGGAACCTGAAACTGAGAAACCCAAACCGGCTTTCCTGGATAAAAAACAGGAGCAGGAGTTTGATCAACTCATCAGTTCACTGGAGAATGATGCTTTAAGAGCTTCCCTTAAAAGTCTCTGGATTAAGATGCAGACAAAAGACAAATAAAGGGTTCAAGGTTTCTAGGGGTCGAGGTTTCAAGGGTAAAAGAAAAAGGCACAAAGCTAAAGTTTAAAGTCCTTATTCAATTTTAAATTCATAATTCTTAATTCATAATTCGAATTTGCTAGCAAATTCGCGGCAGCGGCTCCCCATGGAGCATATCCACCATACGGGCTGAACCGATAATGGTCTCAAGCACCACCTGCCCCGGATGCTCAGCAACAACCTCGCCGATAATACAACTATTTTCCCCGTATTCCATTTTCTTCATGACAGCCAGGACCCCTTCCACCGCATCAGGTGCGGCAAAGGCCAGCAGTTTCCCCTCATTGGCCAGGTAGAGAGGATCAAGCCCCAACAGTTCACAGGCGCCCTTGACATCATCCCGCACCGGCAATGCAGCCTCACTGATACGGATCCCCACACCTGACGAACCTGCCAGTTCGTTTAATGTGGTGCCCACTCCCCCTCGAGTCGGATCACGCAGGACATGGATGGATTTACCCGCTTCGTTGATCATGGCCGTAACCATATGATTCAATGGGGCAGAATCACTCTTAAAATCTCCCTGGATCTGCAAACCTTCACGCTGGCAGAGAATTGTGGCCCCATGGTCCGCCATGGTACCGCTCAGGATAATTTTATCCCCCGGATGTCCATTTTCAGCAGAGATGTCAAGCTCCTGTTCAAGCAAACCGATGCCGGTAGTATTGATAAAAATCTTGTCCGCCTTGCCGGACTGGACCACCTTGGTATCACCTGTAACTATTTCAACTCCGGCCTGATCAGCTCCATGCTTCAATGAATGTACAATGGTTTCAAGGTCCTTTAATGCAAACCCTTCTTCGATAATCATACCGACAGATATATAGAGCGGTTTTGCCCCCCGCATGGCCAGATCATTTACCGTACCGTGGATGGCCAGGGAGCCGATATCACCGCCTGGGAAAAAAATAGGATCGACCACAAACGAATCTGTACTGAAGGCTATTGTCTCATCTCCGGCCTTGAGGACAGCACTGTCTTCCATGGCAACAAGAAGTTTACTGTCAAAGCCTGCCACAAAGAGTTTTTCGATCAGTTCATGGGAAGCCTTGCCGCCACTGCCATGAGCTAAAGTAATTTTTTCTGTCATAAGCGTTTGTTTTCCTTTTAACGGAATTCGTGACGTCTCACTGGTTCAAGTTTAAATTAGCCTTGAATCATCGCAAATTACACATTATCTTGCCACCCTGCTCATTTCGCAGTATGTGTTAAATGTTTGGGTGCAAAATTTTCCGGTTCCTGCCAAAAAGGTCACTGCTGACAGGGCTTCTGATCTTTCCGGGAACCAATACCATTATAACAGCTGTATTTAAAGCAATCTCTTGGATTTGATTAATTTTTTTACAAGGTTTTATAATTATGACCCATCGTAACATACTTGATAGAATCGGGAATACGCCCCTGGTATTGATTACCCGGCTCAACCCGGCAAAAAAGATAAAAATCTACGCCAAGCTTGAGTCATTTAATCCAGGCGGGTCGGTGAAAGACCGTATCGCCCTTTCAATGATCGAGACAGCGGAGAAAAGCGGGAACCTGACTCCGGACAAAATCGTTTTGGAAGCAACCAGCGGCAATACCGGCATAGGGCTGGCCTTGGTCTGTGCGGTCAAGGGTTACAAATGCCAGCTTGTCATGCCGGAATCGGCCAGCATCGAACGCCGCATGATTATGGAGGCCTACGGTGCGGAAATCCTTCTGACCCCTGCCAAAAAAAGTACAGACGGAGCTATCGAGCAGGCCTATATCATGGCCCGGGAACATCCGGACCGTTATTTTCTTACCGACCAGTTCAACAGCGATGCGAACTGGAATGCACATTACCGTACAACCGGTCCGGAGATATGGGAACAGACCAGGGGTAAGGTAACCGACGTTATCTCAACCCTTGGCACGACAGGCACGGCCATGGGGCTCTGTAAATATTTTGCCGAGCATCACCCTGAAGTAAGGGTGACTGCGGTAGAACCCTTCCTGGGCCACAAACTCCAGGGACTTAAAAATATGAAAGAGTCCTACAAACCTGGAATATTTGATAAAAATCTGCCGTTCCAGATCATCAACATCCCGGACGACGAATCGTTTAAGATGTCCCGGGAGTTGGCGCACAGGGAAGGAATCTTTGTAGGCATGAGCTCCGGTGCAGCTATGTGTGCAGCCCTGACCCGGGCCGAACAGATCGAGGATGGCAACATCGTTGTCATCCTGCCTGACGGCGGTGAAAAATATCTCAGCACCACGCTCTTCAGCACCAAAGAGGAAGTCGAGCCAGAAAGCAGTGAAGAACAGCTGCGCTTTCACAACAGCCTTACCAAGAAAAAAGAAGTATTCCGGCCGATTTCCGGGAAAAAGGTTACCTTTTATGCCTGCGGCCCCACTGCCCATGAACATGCTAACCTTTCCCACTGCAGGCGCTTTATTGTCTCCGACCTGATAAATCGAGTCCTGGAGAGCAAAGGCTTCAATGTAAATTTCTACATGAATTTCACCGACCTGGACGACAATACTATCCAGGGTGCTGAAAAATCAAAGCAGCCCCTGGCAGAATTTACCGATTCCTATATCAGGGAATTCAAGGCTGACATGGATGCTCTGGGTGTTAAACAGGCCACCGGCTATCCCCGCGCCTCCCAGCATGTGGAATCCATGATTGATATTACCAGCCAACTTATTGACAAGGGCTATGCTTACGAAAAACACGGCTCCATCTATTTCGATATCTCAAAATTCAAGCGCTACGGCAAACTCTCAGGCGCTGACCTCAGCAAGATACAGATAGGCAAGACTGTTGACCTGGACAACTATGAAAAAGAAAATCCGGTGGACTTCACCCTGCTGAAACGCTCGACCCTTTCAGAACTGAAAGAGGGCATCTTTTATAAAACCGACTGGGGCAACATCCGGCCCGGCTGGCATATTGAATGTGCTGCCATGTCAACCCACTACCTCGGTGACACCATAGACATTCACACCAGCGGCCGCGAGCTGATCTTTCCGCATCATGAAAATGAAATAGCCATAGCCGAGGCTGTCACAGGAAAACCTCTTGCAAATTACTGGCTGCACAGCGAACAATTACTGGTCGAGGGCAAAAAAATGTCCACCGAGGCCAATACAATCCTTACTCTGAAAGATTTGCTCAATAAAGGCTACAGTGGCAGAGAGGCCAGGTTTCTGCTTCTGGCTACCCACTATAGAAAACCCCTGCATTTTTCTTTCAAAAAACTGGATGAGGCCAGGAAAAACCTTAGAAAACTGGATGGTTTCACCCAGAAGCTGCTCTGCCTCCCTCCCGGCCTGCCCCACCCCAAGGTGGCAGCCTATCTCACTGAAATGGAAGAGACGTTTTGCGGAGCACTGGCCAATGACCTCAACATGTCACGGGCCATGGGTGCAATCTTCGACTTTATCAAAAAGATCAACCCGATCCTTTCAAAAGGCCAGTTGGACCTGGAACAGAAAAAATACATCCTGGAGACCTTTGAAAAGATCAACTCCATCTTGAACATTTTGAAGCTGAAGGAATGCCCACTGGCACCGGAAATCGACCGGCTCATCAAAGACCGTGAGGAAGCCCGCAGGAATAAGGACTGGAAACGCGCCGATACTGTACGGAACGAGTTGGCCCAAAAGGGCTTTGAAATAGTTGATACGCCCAAAGGGCCTGTCTGGAAAGAAATAAAAAAAGTCGAGCAGTAG
>JBDLJI010000144.1:0-5777 GCA_039714455.1 Thermodesulfobacteriota bacterium | reverse complement strand
TGATTTATGGCCCCGGGAAACCAGAAACTGATGCCCCCAAGAAACGCGGCAACCTATAACCTTAATTAATAATTGTCAATGAAAAGTTGAGACGCTTTTTATTATTTTTTTGCTTTATTAAATATTACTAATTGTTAGGCATTCGTAAGTCCTTGTTTATCTGTTCAAATGCCAGAAGGGTCTCATGTTTTACACGAGTTTTTTAAAGAAACCGGAAATCTTCGAATCCCTGCCGGCGAGAAAATCCTTCTGGGCATGTTTTGCCAGTTTCGGGTCGAATTAAAGTGTGAAGCGCACATTCCTATTGATGAGAGCTATTGGGATATGATGACCCATGAAGAGGCTCATCTGCTTCCGGATATCCGGAAGCTACTGGGGGACAGGTTGGTGTTCGTTGCCACCAAGCAGCGTAATTTTGTCGATGCAAATGAACGCGAAACAGTACTTCAGGAAATGGTGCAACAGGTTTACAATTCAATGCTGAAGTACCTGAAGAAGGTACATTTTCCTCGAGAGTTTTTTAAGAAGCAATATCGTGAAGCCCACCAGAAGGTGTTGCTACGGCAGGCAATGGATCGCAGGACTGATAATTGCTGAGATGCTTCAGCAATTATCATGTCATTTTCTGGAGAAAAGAAGTTGCCCTTTATCCGGGGCTGCATCAACCACGATACTGTCTCCCTCTCCGAATTTCCCTTCCAGAATATGCATGGCAAGCTGGTCCTGTATATAACGCTGCATGGCCCTCTTTAACGGCCTGGCGCCAAAAGCAGGATCATATCCTACCTCGATAAGGAAATCCTTGGCCGCATCCGTAAGGCTGATGGTAAATTTTCTCTCAGCCAGTCTCCTGGTCAGAAGAGCCACCTGGATATCAACAATTTTTGCCAGATTTTCCTTGGCCAGGCCATGGAAGATGATGGTCTCATCGATGCGGTTGAGAAATTCAGGCCTGAACTGGCGGTGCAGGATTTCATCCATCTGTTTTACCATTTCCTTCCTCTTCTGTTCTCCCAGTTCCATGATGAGCTGGCTGCCCAGGTTAGAGGTCATGATGAGAATGGTATTCTTAAAGCTCACAGTGCGGCCCTTACCGTCAGTCATGCGGCCATCATCCAGAATCTGCAGAAGAACATTGAATACATCAGGATGCGCTTTTTCAATCTCATCAAACAGGATAACGGAATAGGGCCTGCGCCGGACTGCCTCGGTAAGGTAGCCTCCCTCTTCATAGCCCACATATCCCGGAGGGGCACCGATCAGCCTGGCCACAGAGTGCTTCTCCATGAACTCTGACATGTCCAGGCGGACCATGGCCTGTTCACTGTCAAAAAGGAAATCTGCCAGAGTGCGGGCCAGTTCTGTCTTGCCGACACCGGTGGGTCCCAGGAAGATAAAGGAACCGAGTGGCCGGTTCGGGTCCTGCAGGCCGGCCCGGGCTCGCCGTACGGCATTGGCAATAGCCTGGATAGCCTCAGATTGTCCGACAACCCTTTTAGCCATGAACTCTTCGGCATGCACCAGTTTATCTTTTTCAGATGCCAGCAGGTTATCAACCGGGATACCGGTCCATTTGGCAATAACACTTGCAACATCTTCCTCATCCACTTCTTCTTTCAGCATTTTGCGGTCCTGCTGGATCTCGGCCAAGCGCTCGTTCTCTCCAGCCATCTGTTTTTCAAGCTCTATTTTCCTGCCGTGACGGATCTCGGCAACCTTGCTGAGATCGCCTGCCCGCTCGGCCTGCTGTTCTTCGATGCCGGCCTCTTCTATCTGGGCCTTGATATCCCTGATCTTCTGAATGATTTCCTTTTCCAGTGACCAGTGGCCTTTCATGCTGTTTAAGGATTCATTGATATCTGCAAGTTCACTTTCCAGTTTGGCAAGATGCTCTTTTGAAATCTTATCCTTTTCTTTTTTCAGGGCCTCCCGTTCAATTTCCAGCTTTATTTTTTTGCGTTCCACCTCGTCAATTTCCGTGGGCATGGAATCGATCTCGATGCGCAGCCTTGAGCCTGCCTCGTCAATGAGATCAATGGCCTTATCAGGCAGGAAGCGGTCAGATATATAACGGTTTGACAGGGTGGCAGCAGCAACGGTTGCCGAATCAGTGATGCGTATTCCATGATGCACTTCATATTTTTCCTTTAGACCACGCAGGATCGCTATGGTATCCTCAACGGTCGGCTCCAATACGAGAACCTGCTGGAATCTTCTTTCAAGGGCTGCATCCTTTTCGATATATTTTTTGTATTCATTTAAGGTCGTAGCACCTACACAGTGAAGTTCACCGCGGGCCAGGGCGGGCTTGAGCATGTTGGAGGCATCCATGGAACCCTCTGCTGCCCCGGCACCAACCAGGGTATGGATCTCATCGATAAACAGGATGATCTCACCTTCGCGCTTCTGGACTTCTTTTAAGACTGCTTTTAACCGGTCTTCAAATTCACCGCGATATTTGGCACCGGCTATAAGGGCACCCATATCAAGGGCAACAACCTGTTTGTCGCGCAGGGTTTCAGGAATATCTCCGTTGATAATGCGCTGGGCCAGCCCTTCAACAATGGCTGTTTTACCCACACCCGGTTCACCGATCAACACAGGGTTATTCTTCGTGCGCCGGGAAAGGACCTGAATGACTCTGCGGATTTCATCATCGCGCCCAATCACCGGATCGAGCTTTCCTTGTTTGGCAACATCAGTCAGGTTTCTAGCATACTTTTCCAATGCCTGGTATTTCTCTTCAGGATTCGGATCTGTGACTCTCTGGTTGCCGCGGATGCTGACCAGGGCCTGCAGGAATGCATCTTTGCCAATACCATACTTTTGAAGTAAATCAGTGACAGCACCTTTTTCTGAAAGGAGAGCCAGAAAAAGATGTTCCTGGCTGACATATTCATCCTGCATATTGGAAGCCAGGGTGAAGGACTGGTCTAAAATTTTTTTGAACTGCTGGGAGGCGTAAACCTGTCCAAATCCACCACCGCTTACCTTAGGCAGGTTCTCAAGCAGGCGCTGTGCTTCAGCCTTCAGAGCAGGGAGGTTAACCTCCATCTTCTGAAGAACCGGAATAATGACCCCATCCTTTTGTTCGATGAGAGATGCCAAAAGATGTTCAGGCTTAATTTCCTGGTGCCCAAGACGTTCAGCAATGGTCTGGGATTCCTGGATAGCCTCCTGTGATTTTACGGTAAACTTATCAAATTGCATGTTTTCCTCCGCAATTTATATATATGTCTGAAATTAACTAAGATTTGTGATTTGCAACTGCATAAAAGGGTAAGGTCGTTCCAGTAATCTGTCAAGAAAGGGGTGAAAGCTGCCAGTTGACAATTTTGAATTCTGAATTTTAAATTATGAATCAGTTTTTCTGCTGCTCGGCTGCGTGAAATGGTTTTGGAATTGATAATTTTATTGGAACTAAAAAAGGCAAAAAAATACCCCCGTGCAGAAAACTGCGCGGGGGTAAGTGTGAAAATAAAATGAAAAAAATCAACCGCAACCGCTGGAACTGCAGCCAGCACTGCTGCTGCAACCGCCACCGCCAATGGGCTTGGCTGAACTGATTGAAAATCCAGACCTCATACCGGCATCCATAAAATCAATCTTGATTGATCCACAGGTATCCAACAAATTGTTGTCAACCAGGAATGTCAGACCATCCTGCTCGTACTTTGCATCAGTTTCTTTTGGCTCATCCAGAGCCAGTCCCAGAGATGGGCCAGATCATCCGCCCGACATAAGGGAGACACGCAGGGCAGAATCAATCTTGTTCTGCTCCATGTACGATTTAAGATTTTGTGTTGCTAACTCTGTTACTTCAAACATTACTAGTACTCCTTGCCTATTATTTTAATCTTAACGTCTGTTTGCTTCCAGGCCAGATAAAAAAAATACCGCTAAACCGTAAAGGCTGGCCAGCGGAAAGCTGCAGACAAACCAATTTCTTAAACTTTTCTTATCATAACTGTAAGGAACATCATTAAATATGTCAACATTGGAAACGACCATACCCCAATGACCAGTTTTTATTGTATTAAATTTATTAAGAAAATTTTGTAATACATGATTTAAAAAGAGTGATGCACTGCTTATCAGAAATATGTATATTACAATAAATATGCAAAATGAACCAGGTTTATAATTTTCCGGCAGTAGTAGATTTATCGTTTGCCGGTTAAAATTATTAACGAATTTAATAATCCATAAGGTGGGAAATGAAAAAGATAGTGATATCTACAGGTGGTGGTGATGCCCCGGGATTAAATGCGGTTATTTACGCTGTAGTGCAATCGGCCCATCTCCGTGGATGGGAGGTGTACGGAAGCCGCAGCGGCTATAAAGGTTTGATCGATCTTGATGAGTTGATACGTTTGACCCCGGAAATGGTAGAGGACATAACCCCGACAGGGGGCACTATTCTTGGAAGCACCAACAAAGGAAATCCATTTGCCATGCCGGTGGAGAATATGGCGGGAGAGATTTTGATACGGGATGTTTCAGAACGTATCCTCAAGAATTTCAAGAGAATGTGTTTTGCCTGTCATATTGCTGTGGGAGGGGACGGCAGTCTGGAAATTGCCCACCGTTTCGCGAAACTCGGCATGCCTGTTGTGGGAGTGCCCAAAACCATTGACAATGACCTTGGGGCGACAAATCTCACTTTTGGTTTTGATACTGCTGTATCTACTGCTACAGAGGCCTTGGACAAGCTGCACTCAACCGCCAAATCCCATGATCGGGTCATGGTTGTGGAAGTCATGGGGCGGGAGTCCGGCTGGATAGCACTCAATTCCGGGATTTCAGGTGGGGCAGATGTTATTCTCATCCCCGAGTTCGTTTTTGATATTGATAAGGTATGTGAAAAGATTGCTGATAATGAACTGCACGGCAAGGATTATTCCATT
The DNA here is from genome assembly GCA_039714455.1 of Thermodesulfobacteriota bacterium. Taxonomy (GTDB): domain Bacteria; phylum Desulfobacterota; class Desulfobulbia; order Desulfobulbales; family BM004; genus BM004. The sequence goes on along the minus strand of JBDLJI010000144.1, from coordinate 870 downwards.
GTTGTAGTCGCTGAAGGCGCCCAGGAAAAAGAATGCGATGTTTTCTGCCGGGAGGGCGAGGTAGGCAGACAGGAGGTGGTCCTGGGGGGGGTAGGTGAGTGGGTAGCTCAAAAAATAAGGGAAAAGACCAAAAAAGATACCAGGTCCCTGGTCCTGGGACATTTGCAGAGGGGAGGCACCCCGACAACCTTTGACAGGCTTCTGGCCTTGCGTTTCGGGGCGGCAGCAGTTCGCATGGTGGAATTGGAGACCTTTGATCATATGGTGGCATTGGCCACTCCTGCCATGATAGCAGTGCCGCTGGCTGAGGCTATCAAGTCGAGGAAAAAAGTCGACAGCGATAATGACAAGGTTCTTACTGCTCGTGAAATTGGCATCTGCTTTGGAGATTAATTGAGAAGTCGCCATTTTGCCCAATTTCATTGTCAATCTTCGAAATTATTTGCTCGACGTACCACATGTACGTCTCCGCATAATTTCTTGATTTCCTCGAACTTGAACAGGTAAGCGAGCATAGCGAGACTCCGAAATGATAGCTTCAAGATTTATTAATTGAGAAATCTCATTTCAATCCCCAAAAACCTAACTATTAAAAAAGTAAAAGAACATGATGTTGGGTGGGAGGTGATTATCAGCATACGGGACTGCTGATGATTGACAGATAAGCCTTTGAATAATTTATTTAAAAAATTCAAAGAGTTGCGGAGCGTAAAATTACAACCGTAATTTAGCAAAGTAACCTGTAGAATTTAATAAATTGTTCAACCGGCACAGGAAATCACCTTTAACTGTCAGCTATTAAGATGAATAAGGTATTTGAAATCTACGAAATATTGTTGGAGCATTTCGGGCCGCAGGAGTGGTGGCCTG
>JBDLJI010000143.1:0-5792 GCA_039714455.1 Thermodesulfobacteriota bacterium | reverse complement strand
AAACAATTCAACTCAACAACCTGACAGCTAACCTGAACAACTGGAGGGAATATGTGTAACAGATACTTTACAGGCTTGGCCCTGCTGGCACTCCTATTGTTTGCAAGCCATGCAATAGCTGATTCCGCTGAGAAAATCAGCACTCTGGCAGACCAGAAAGAGGTTGCGGTCACAATATACAACGAAAACCTGGCCCTGGTGAAAGACAAAAGAACACTTACCCTGGCAAAAGGTGAAAACACCCTTGCCTTCAGAGAGGTCAGCGGCAGAATGCGACCGGAAACCGCCCTGCTGCAAAGCAGTTCCCAACAGCAAGACTTCGTCGTTATCGAACAGAACTTTGATTTTGACCTGTTGACCCCCGAGAAACTTCTTGAAAAGTATGTAGGGAGAACCATCGGCGTCGTTAAAACCCATCCGACAACAGGCGAGGAAACAGTGGAAGAGGCCACGGTGCTGAGTTCCAATAACGGTGTAGTGCTTCGGGTTGGCGACAGAATTGAGACAGGCTTGTCAGGTGGACGGCTTATTTTTCCCGATGTCCCTGATAACCTGCGGGACAAGCCAACCCTGGTTATGCAGCTGGCAAGCAAAACAGACAGGCCGCAGGATGTTGAACTGAGTTATCTTACGGGCGGCCTCAGCTGGAAGGCTGATTATGTTGCCGAGCTGAACAGCGATGAAAGCAAGCTCAATCTCCTTGGCTGGGTAACCCTTACCAATACCAGCGGCACATCGTATAATAATGCCCGGCTGCAGCTTGTTGCCGGTGATGTGCACCAGGTGCAGCCGGTATTTGAAAAAAAAATGCGGGGAGAAATGGTCGACATGGCGCAGGCAGTCCAGGCGCCAAGAATGACCCAGGAGTCCCTCTTTGAATATCACCTCTATACCCTTGAAAGGGCTACCAGTATCCTGGAAAACCAGACGAAGCAGGTCGCTCTTCTGCAGGCTGAAAACATTTCAAGCCGCAAGGAGTATCTTCTTAAGGGCCAGAATTTTTACTACCGGAACCGCTCAGGCGATCTTGGCTCCAAGATCAAGGTGGCTGTCTATCTGTCCTATGAAAACTCAAAAGCAGAAAACCTTGGCATACCGCTGCCAAAAGGCATTGTCCGGGTTTACAAACAGGACAGTTCCGGTTCTGTTCAATTTGTCGGTGAAGACCGCATAGATCATACCCCTGAAAATGAGACTGTCAGGCTTAAGCTTGGAAACGCCTTTGATATTACGGCAGACCGGAAACAGACGGACTTCAAAAAACTTGCCGGCTTCGGTGCATATAACTATGTCTTTGAAAGCAGTTATCGAATTGAACTGAAAAACGGCAAAGATGAAAATGTAGTAGTCAAGGTTGTAGAGCCCATGCCTGGCGACTGGGATATTTTATCAGAAAATCTTACCCACAAAAAGATAAGCTCTTCAGAATCCGAATGGCTGGTCACGGTTCCAGCCAAAGGGTCGGCAGAACTTCTTTACAGGGTTAAAGTCAGGTTTTAGAGCTTTATTGACATGATCACCATTGGCGTTCTCTCTGACACTCACCTCTTTGAACCAGACAAGTGGTTCCGCGAAAAGGCGGAGCTCTGCTTTGCAGATGCTGACATGATTCTCCATGCCGGCGACCTGACAAGCCTTGCCGTCCTTGAAGTCTTTGCCGGAAAAACTGTTCATGCTGTGCACGGCAACATGTGCGGCCCGAAAACCAGAGAGTCGCTGGATGCCAGCAAGGTTATCGAGGTGGGAAATTTCCGGCTGGCTTTAATCCACGGTTACGGCTATGTGCCCAATATCGAAGATAAACTGTTCGATGCTTTTGCGCCCATCGACTGCATAGTATACGGGCATACCCATAAACCAGTCTGCCATCGCTATGGTCCCACCCTTATGGTAAACCCCGGAAGTTTTACCATTACAGGCACCTATGGGATCATTAAGGTTGACAACAGGAGCATGGAGGGCAAAATTCATTTTATGGGGGGCGGCCTATGAAAAACATCTGGGCCCCTTGGCGCATGGCATATATAGAGGAGGAAATCCCTGCCGGGGATGGCTGCATTTTTGAGGCTGGTATGGGGAAAGAGCATGAGAAAGAAAGCCTGCTGCTGTACCGTGATGCTTTGATTGTGGTTCTCTTGAACCGGTTTCCGTATACAAACGGACACCTGTTAATCGCGCCAAGCCGTCACGTCAGTGATATCAGTGATCTGCACGGTGAAGAAAATACAGCGTTGTTTGACATAATTCGGGAATCGGTAGCAATTATTAGAAAGCATAAAACTCCGGATGGCTTTAATATCGGCCTCAATCTTGGTACAGTTGCCGGCGCCGGGCACCCTGATCATCTCCATTTTCATGTGGTGCCGCGCTGGGAGGGAGATCACAACTTTATGACTGTTCTGGCAGATGTACGAACTATCCCGGAACATATTGAAAACACCTTTGACCAGCTATTGCCTGATTTTCAGGAATTGTTGGAGAAACAAGCTAGATAATGACGACGAGCCCCAAAATTACCCCCATGCTCCAGCAGTATATGGAGATCAAAGCCTCCCATGAGGATGCCATCCTCTTTTACCGCATGGGTGACTTTTACGAGATGTTCTTTGATGATGCTGAGCTTGCCGCAAAAATACTCGGCATAACGCTTACTTCACGCAGCAGCAAAAATACCGAGAACAAAATACCCATGTGCGGGGTGCCCTATCATGCGGCCTCTTCCTATCTGGCCAAACTGGTTAAAGCCGGCCACCGGGTGGCGGTCTGCGAGCAGGTTGAGGACCCCCGTTCAGTTAAAAGCGGTACGATCGTCAAACGGGAAGTCATGCGGGTGGTCACGCCCGGAGTAACCACAGATGAACAGCTTCTTGATGACAAAAGCAACCGCTACCTGTCTGCAATCTTTCTTACTTCAGATAAGTCAAGCGTGGCTTACGGAGCCGGCTACCTTGATATATCCACCGGAGAGTTTCTGGTGAGCGAACATGATGACCTTGACGGGCTGCTCGATGAACTCACGCGTCTGACGCCTGCTGAACTCCTTATTGAAGAATCAAAGGAGGAAAAAGGTCAGGAGGTTATTGCTGTCATCATGGACTATCTCCCCAATATTTGTTTGACCACACGGCCCGAGCACACATTTCATCTGGAAACAGCCCGTGAAACCCTGCTTGAACATTTTGAAACATTGAACCTGGCCGGATTTGGCTGCGAACATATGAAGGCCGGCATATCTGCGGCAGGCGCACTTTTGCAGTATGTTTCAGAAACCCAGAAAACAGCATGCTCACACATTGAAAAACTCGTTCCGGTCATCCTTGAAGACATATTAATTGTCGATGAACCTTCACGACGGAACCTTGAACTTGCCCAGACCATTGTTGGTGGCGGCAGAAAAGGATCATTACTTGATACGCTTGACTATACCTCAACCCCCATGGGAGCCCGTCTTCTCAAGCGCAGGCTGCTCTTTCCCTTACGGGATGTGGCCGAAGTCCGTGCCAGGCTTCAAGGAGTTGAGGTGCTCTATTCAGACAACAGGTTGCGGGAAAACCTTCTCGGTCCATTAGCCGATGTGTACGACCTTGAACGGCTGAACAGCAGGGTAGTCCTCGGCAGCGCCAATCCCAGGGATCTGCTGGCTATACGCAATTCACTGGCCCAGCTGCCTGCAATGAAAAATCTTTTCTCCGGGGTTAAAGACGGAATTTTGCACCAGATTGTCTCTGACCTCAATGAAATGCCGGAAATAAAGAGCCTGCTGGAAGAAAGTATCAGAGACGATGCCCCTATAACCCTGCGTGAAGGGAAGATTATCAAAGAGGGCTTCCATGCCGAACTGGATGAAATTATGGCGATCCTTCAGGACGGCAGGGGAATGATTCTGGCCCTTGAGGCAAAGGAACGGGAGCATACCGGCATAGGAAATCTAAAAATCGGCTTCAACAAAGTTTTTGGTTACTACCTTGAAGTAAGCCGCGGCCAACTGGCAAATGTACCGGATTATTTCATCCGCAAACAGACCCTGGTAAACGCCGAACGCTTCATTACCCCTGAGTTGAAGGAGTTTGAGAACAAGGTGATGGGTGCTGATGAAAAAAGGCTTGAATTGGAACACCGGATCTTTACAGATATCAGAAATCAGGTTGCCTCCCAAAGCCGCACCCTGCTGGAAACCGCAGCGAATCTGGCCCGCCTTGATTATTTTACCTGCATGGCGGAAGCGGCGCGCCGCCACAGGTATGTAAAACCAGATGTCAGTGACAGCGAAGAAATTACTATTATCGAAGGCAGACATCCGGTTATTGAACGCACCCTGCCCGCAGGCAGGTTTGTGCCCAACGACATTCATCTGGACCAGGAAAACGAAGAGGTCCTGATCATTACCGGGCCGAACATGGCAGGCAAATCAACGGTTTTGCGCCAGACCGCCCTGATAGTGCTCATGGCCCAAATGGGGAGTTTTGTGCCTGCTGAAAAGGCGGAAATCGGCTTGGTTGACCGCATTTTCACACGGGTGGGGGCCATGGATGACCTGCGCCGCGGACAGTCAACGTTCATGGTGGAGATGAATGAAACCGCAAACATTTTGAACAACGCCACGGAAAAAAGCCTGGTCATTCTTGATGAGATTGGCCGGGGCACCAGCACCTTTGACGGTCTTGCCATTGCCTGGGCTGTTGCTGAAGACCTGGTGAGCAAAAACAACAAGGGCGTTAAAACCCTGTTTGCTACCCACTACCATGAACTCACAGAACTGGCCCTCACCAGAAACAGGGTGAAGAATTTCAATATCGGGGTGCGGGAATGGAACGATACCATCATTTTTCTCCATAAACTCATGCGGGGCGGCACCAATAGAAGTTACGGTATCCAGGTGGCAGCCCTGGCAGGAGTTCCAAGCAAAGTGGTGGGAAGGGCTCATGAGATTCTGAAAAATATCGAAAAGGGGGAGTTCGACCATTTCGGCAAACCTCGAATTGCAGCGGACAAGAGCTTGAAAAGCAAAAAACGCGCCGGTAGTGCTGCAAAACACCCAAGCCAGTTAAACCTTTTTCCGGGAGGCCTGGACCCGGTCCGCGAAAAACTGGAAGCGATAAAGCCTGACACCCTGGCGCCTATTGAGGCCTTGAACCTGCTCTATGAACTGAAAAAACTCTCGGAAGAATAAATAAACTCCTTCTAAAATTTAACGAAACAAAACAAATTTCCCCAATTCATAATATTGTCGGAATCGTAGATAAGCGAAGACTTCGAAAAACACGACTACGACATGTATAACTTTTTTACATGTTGATAGCATTGAGGCGCTAATGCTGTTTTAAAACTTTTTACGTACCCTGCAATGTTGACAGCAGATTACTGAAATGGTACAAACCATTTTCTTGATTGTGGAGGAATGGCCGAGTGGTTGAAGGCGGCGGTCTTGAAAACCGTTGAACGAAAGTTCCGTGGGTTCGAATCCTACTTCCTCCGCCACATATTTTATATTACTTTGGCCGGAGAGATGACCGAGTTGGCTGAAGGTGCTCGCCTGCTAAGCGAGTGTGGGGGTTATACCTCACCGAGGGTTCGAATCCCTCTCTCTCCGCCATTCTTAAATCCAGCAACATCCAGCAACGCCCATTAAGCCCGCATGTAGCGGGCTTTTTCTTTTCTTTATTGTCCTATTATGTCCAGTAATATCTATTGACAACCGGCAGAATGGAGCGTGACCCCGCTGCAGACCTGAAAGGAGCCTTACCCCCCCCTTCCAAATCAAAGCGTATGGCAAGTATAATTGACCCCAAAGG
>JBDLJI010000142.1:0-5843 GCA_039714455.1 Thermodesulfobacteriota bacterium | reverse complement strand
AGAAAAATTATCAGCTTATGACCGCACCAAGACATGAAATAAAAGTAATCCCGCACCGTAGCAAATATGTTGCTGCTAATGCTTAAACTAGTGCCATTCGGGACACCATACTTAATTATTCCATCCCTTGGCTGGGTATAGATATTTCCCAATTACCATTTCTCTATGTGCACCCGTTCATTTCTATAACGGGTACGGGCTTCCGGCTTTTCTGCCGGCCAGCCAATAGCAATACCGCACATTGGTATAATATTATCAGGAAGTTCAAAGAGTTGCCTTATACCGGAAAGGCGATCCTTTCTCGGGTGAATACCCAGCCAGCAGGTACCAAGCGCCAATATATTGGCAGCAATCAATATATTTTCAGTTGCAGCACTGAGATCCTGCAACAAATAAGACTCCGCCTGGATATTGGCTTTATTTATGTCACCGCAGACAATGAAGGCAGCCGTGGCTTGACGAAGCATCTTTCCACTGGGCAAAATATCAGCGATCTTGTTTAGAGTTTCCCTGTCCTGAACAACAATAAAATGCCATGGATCTTTAGCAACAGCCGAAGGTGCTGCCATAGCTGCTTGAAGAAGGTCGTCGAGCATTTCTCCAGGAACAGCTTTATCCAGGTATTTACGAATACTTCGCCTTGAAAAAATACAATTCAATTCAGGATTCATGTCGGTTCACCAATGGAGACATTTTAAAATCTGGGGACACAATACTTATTTTTTTAAAACCATTTAAACTTACTTACTCACAAAAAAACCGAACAACCTAGAATCAGGCAGCTCGGCTACGATGGTGCTGGTAACCAAGCTATCTTAATGAAACCCTTAACTTTTCGTAAAAAAAATACAACGTATGGCAAAGTACATGGGTGTATTGGGGTTGTCAAGAAATATACTAGATTTATACCAGGGCATAACTAATAGTAATGATTAACAATTAAGAGTGCAGAATGCAGAATTATGAATGGAAAAGATATGAACAACAGACTTTGTAAATTTAGAATTAAAAATGCAGAATACAGAATGGAAAAGAGAAAAACAAACTTTAAGGGTCTAAAAAAAGGACGGCGTTTCAGATTGTATTGAAACGCCGCCCTCATAGGTTGCTGATAGATTCCATCAGGCGAGGTCGAAGCGGTCAAGGTTCATGACCTTGTTCCACGCTGCGACAAAGTCTTGCAGGAACTTCTCCTGGGAGTCCTCACTTCCATAGACTTCCGCCAGGGCCCGGAGTTGAGAGTTCGAACCAAAGATGAGGTCGACACGGGTGCCGGTCCACTTGAGTTCACCCGTTGCACGATCACGACCCTCGAACACGTCTTCGTCTTCCGAGGTTGCCTTCCACGTCGTGCCCATGTTGAGCAGATTCACGAAGAAGTCATTGGTGAGCGTTTCTGTTTGCTTGGTGAAGACGCCGTGTTGGGACTGTCCGAAGTTGGCATTCAAAACGCGCATGCCGCCAACGAGAACCGTCATTTCAGGAGCGGTCAGCGTCAGCAATTGCGCCCGGTCAATCAGCAGCTCCTCTGCCGATACGGAGTATTTGGCTTTGAGATAGTTACGGAACCCGTCTGCAGCCGGTTCAAGCAGGTCGAATGCTTTCACGGCGGTTTGCTCCTGCGACGCATCCGTGCGTCCCGGCGTGAAGGGAACGGTCACATCGTGGCCTGCATTCTTCGCAGCCTGCTCGACACCTGCGCATCCGCCAAGGACGATCAAGTCGGCGAGGGATACCATCTTTCCGCCGGACTGCGCGTCATTGAAAGTCTTTTGGATTCCCTCAAGGGTTTCGAGCACTTTCGCCAACTGTTCAGGATGGTTGACCTCCCAATCCTTCTGCGGTGCAAGGCGAATGCGCGCACCGTTCGGACCACCGCGCTTGTCGGAGCCGCGGAAGGTCGAAGCCGAGGCCCAGGCGGTCGAGACCAGTTGGGAGACAGACAGGCCCGAGGCAAGGATCTTGCCCTTGAGATCTGCGATATCCTGCGCGTCGATCAGTTCATGATCGACTGCGGGTACCGGATCCTGCCAGATCAGTTCCTCTGCCGGGACCTCCGGACCGAGATAGCGTGAGCGGGGGCCCATGTCGCGGTGCGTCAGTTTGAACCATGCCCGTGCAAACGCGTCTGCGAACTCCTCCGGGTTCTCGTGGAAGCGCCGCGAGATCGGCCCATAGATCGGATCCATCCTCATGGCGAGGTCTGCGGTGGTCATCATGGGCGCGCGCCGTTTGGACGGGTCATGGGCATCCGGTACAGCGTCCGCTGCGGCCGGATCGGTCGGAACCCACTGGTAGGCTCCGGCCGGGCTTTTAACCAGATCCCAATCGTAACCGAACAGGGTGTCGAAATAGCCCATGTTCCACTGGGTTGGGGTCGGGGTCCAGGCCCCTTCGATGCCGCTGGAGATTGTATCACCGCCTTTGCCGCTTCCGAAACTGCTCTTCCAGCCGAGACCCTGCTCTTCGATGCCGGCGCCCTCGGGCTCGGGACCGACAAGGGCTGCATCGCCGGCACCATGGCATTTGCCGAATGTGTGTCCGCCCGCAACGAGTGCGACCGTTTCCTCATCGCCCATACCCATGCGTCCGAAGGTCTCTCGAATGTCGCGGCCGGAAGCGACCGCACTCGGTTCACCGTTCGGCCCTTCCGGGTTCACGTAGATCAGTCCCATCTGTACGGCGGCGAGGGGATTCTCGAGTTCCCGATCACCGGAGTAGCGCTTGTCGCCAAGCCACTCGCTCTCAGTCCCCCAGTAAATGTCCTCTTCCGGCTCCCAGACGTCCTCGCGCCCTCCGCCGAAACCGAACGTCTTGAATCCCATCGACTCAAGCGCACAGTTGCCGGTGAGTATCATGAGATCGGCCCAGGAGATCTTGTTGCCGTATTTCTGCTTGATCGGCCAGAGCAGCCGGCGCGCCTTGTCGAGGTTCACATTGTCCGGCCAGCTGTTGAGGGGCGCAAAGCGTTGGTTGCCGGACCCACCACCCCCGCGGCCGTCGCCGGTGCGATATGTGCCTGCACTATGCCACGCCATCCGGATGAAGAGCCCACCGTAGTGACCGTAATCGGCCGGCCACCAATCCTGCGAGTCGGTCATCAGCGCATAGAGGTCCTTCTTCAGGGCCTCCAGGTCGAGTTTCTTAAATTCCTCAGCGTAGTTGAACTCCTCGCCCATCGGGTTGATCATGGAAGAATTCTGATGAAGAATCCTGAGGTTCAACTGGTTCGGCCACCAGTCCCGGTTCGTCGCGCCACCGCCAGAAGTGGGTATGGAAGTTCTGCCCGTTACCGGGCACTTGCTATTTTCATCCATATTGTTTCCTCCTCTTGTTTTGTGAATGTATACTCGTGCTGAATGGAATATAACTGTTGGGTATCCATCATGCTCATTTATTTTTAAATGCAGAATGAAGAATGCAGAAGTTTTTTAAATGCAGAATTTAGAATGCAGAATGCAGAATCAAAAACCAATTTTTCGTTTCGGTTGATCGTCTTCTTTCAGGAGCTGTTTGATAGCCTGGAAAACAATGCTGAACTGCTTGTCATATTTTTCTTCCATGTCTTCTATCTTTCGTTTTAGATCCTCATGGGTGAGTAGCATCGTTCGAAGTTTGGTGAAAGCGCGCATTATCTGTATATTTACCTGGATGGCTCTTTTACTGTTCAGGACACTGGAAAGCATTGCAACTCCCTGTTCGGTGAAAGCCATTGGTGGGTATCTGAGCCCCATCCTGTCACCACTATTGGAGGTCACAAACTGTGACCTCCAATGAGTAAACTCATCTTTGTTAAGCTTAAACATGAAATCATCGGGGATTTTTTTTATTTTTTAAGGTTCGCTGGGCTTGCCAGAAGGTTCAATATCAATTTGATCATCAGGTTTTTCTGTTTCGGGGCGCTTTCGGCGATCAACAGTGCCAGTGCGACAAGGCCGTTATCATTTATGCCGGACTGCTCCAGCAGCCTGTTGTCTTCCAGGAAGATCAGGAAAAGAAAAGCACCTATCCTTTTATTGCCGTCAGTGAATGGGTGATCCTTTATGACAAAGTAGAGAAGATGGGCCGCTTTTTCCTCTACATTGGGGTAGAGTTCATGGCCGTCAAAGGTCTGTCCAATATTGCCCAGGATGCCTTGCAGATGTCGTCCCTGTTCCAGGCCGAAGAGATCACCGGCCTCGCCCTGCTCAATTAATTCAGATTTGAGTGTCGTGATCGCCCCTTTTGCCCTTTTATATTCAAGGCATTTTTCAGTAGGATGACGGCCCTCCGGAAGCTCCAGCCTGTCTTCATCGTACTTGAGGATAAGGGACCATGATCTTGCATAACGGCTGACCACCTCCAGTACAGCTCTTCCCTCATCAGTCAGGGTTTCGTACCTTTTAAGAGTTTTAGAGAGCAGGGCAATGGTTTGTTCCATCTCTGAAAGGCCCTTTTCTGCAAGGCGCCTTTCGTTGACAGTGTAGCCTTTGATAAGGTGGTTTTTGAGAACTGACGTGGCCCATATACGAAACTGAGTGCCATACTGTGATTTGACGCGGTAGCCCACCGAGATGATGATATCGAGATTACAGCAATCAAGCATTCTGGCTACATTGCGTTTCCCTTCTTTTTGAACAATCCGGAATTTCCGGATTGTTGACTCTGTCTGAAGTTCTCCCTCTGAAAATATATTTTTAATGTGCTCGTTGATAGTTCGTACATCCTTATCAAAAAGGTTTGCCATCTGTTAAGGAAAAGGATTGAGGATTGAGGGCTGAGGGAAAAAGATAAAGACTGGAGGCTGGAGACTTTGTAAATGCAGAATTGAAAATGAAGAATGAAGAATGAAAAGATTAAGGACTAAGGACTGAGGTTGTTTTCAGGCCAACAGAGCTTGAATATTCTGTTGGAAGGCAGGCTCGAGGTCCTGCATATCCTTGGTGATATTAAATTGCATAGTGATTGTGGCGATATCGAGTAAGGAGTCTTTGATAGGGTACATATTTTTGTTATCCATCCATCGTAATATCTTAGCCAGGTGCCATATCGAAGGTTTACCTTCATGAAGAGGAGGTGGAAAGTCAGGGTTCCTGAGCATCAGTTTTCGCATGTTTTGGCGAGTAAACCCCAGGAGATCGGCTACATCTGTCAATCCCACCAGATCCGGGGCTGCCTCTACAAGTCTGGCGTCTGGTATTGCCCGCTTCACATCTTTGATGGCGCTTAACACAGCCTCAAGGGCCGATACGGATTGTCGGGTAAAATCAAGTCCGATCCGACCGATCCTGCCGATGCCAATCAGTGCGTCATCACATCCTGCCTCTCCCAGTTTCTCTATGAATATTTCAGGGTCGGCCTCATTGTCCGGCAGGCTGAACTTTAAAATGAATTCATATTCTTTCAGCATATCAATCCCTCTTTTTATCGGACTGTTATTTCTCCTGGTGCCTTTTGCAGTTATCGACTAAACGTCTGATTTGCCGGGCATGGTTTCCTGCATTGCTGGGGGTGCTCCAGACACTGGCGATACAGAACTCGCCACATCTGCATTCCTTATCGTTGTAGGGGCAATAAATTCTGCCCCAGGCGTGGGAGCCGCCGGTTTCTATACGCCAGCCTCGTTTTTCAATGTACCGTTGTGTCAATTGTCGTTTAACGAAACAAAACGACGATTGACACAACCTCCGGTTTGGGATGTTTTCTTCTGGCCATTTAATTTTCTGACTCAAGTTAATTATAATGATTATTATACCCGGTTGTCAAGTGACAACCATGGTTGTGTTGATAAATTAATGGATAGATGGGTTTGCCAGAAGGTTCATGATCAATTTGATCATCAGGTTTTTCTGTTTTGGTTCACT
>JBDLJI010000141.1:0-5866 GCA_039714455.1 Thermodesulfobacteriota bacterium | reverse complement strand
CAGATGCGAAGTGCTTGACCCTGACGTCAGGGCGGTGCAGGATTTTATTGCCCGCCATGCTTTATTATAGGCACTGTTTGATTATTTAACGGCTCTGTTGTAGCCCGCATTTCTCACGACAATTTCAGCATTCAATAGTGAATGGTGATAGTCTGAGGGCATAGAAGATGGTATGCAGGCTATACGGATGTATCGGCTTGCCTTGTGAGAAACCCGGGCTACAACATCTGTGATGCACAAACCATAGCAGTTAAGGAAGAACGTCAATGATATCCATCGATGATTACATAAATAAAGTTGATGAGACTGTCAGATTCCTGAAGGAAAAAATTAAGCGCAAGCCTTCTGTTGCCATTATTCTTGGCACCGGGCTCGGTGGTCTTATTGAAAGTATCGAGGTTGACACCCTGCTGCCCTATGAGCAAATTCCCCACTTCCCCAAATCCACAGTGGAGGGCCATCAGGGCAATCTGATTTTCGGAAAATTAAAAGGCAAGGACGTTGCTGTGCTGCAGGGGCGTTTTCACTATTACGAGGGATATTCAACCAGGGAGTTGACATTCCCGCTCAGAACCCTTTCCCAACTCGGCGCAGAAACTCTTGTGGTCACCAATGCTGCCGGAGGCCTTGATACCAGTTTTATCCCGGGCACAATTATGGTAATCAGCGATCATCTCAACTTCATCTGGGAAAACCCTCTGCGGGGTAAAAATGTAGATGCCTGGGGGCCCCGTTTTCCTGATCTTTCCGAGCCGTATGACAGAAAACTTATAGATCTGACAATGCAATGTGCCGATACCCTCAACATGACAAATGTCACTACAGGGATCTATGTCGCCATTCCAGGACCCAGCCTTGAAACACCTGCTGAAACCAAATTTCTCCGTTTAGCCGGAGCTGATGCTGTCGGCATGTCATCCGTGCCGGAGGTCATTGTGGCTAAACACGCCGGTATGAAAGTCCTGGGGCTTTCTGCTGTTGCCAATGTCAATGATCCGGACAACTTCGCCCCCATTCTACTGGATGACATCATAAAAGCAGCGCAGGAAATTGAACCGGGCCTGCAGGAACTGATCAAAAAAGTTTTAAGTACTCTTTAGAATTTTGGGAGATATCATGAGTCAGGCTGGGCATACTGCTGATCTTCTGGTCACCGGAAGTTATCTGTACCTGCAGAACAAGGACAAAACCATTATTAAAAATGGTGCTGTTGCCATCCATCAGGATACCATTGTTGAGACCGGTATTGCTGCTGATTTAGCCCCAAAATATCCTGATGCCGAGCTGCTTGCCACGGAACACGGCCTTATAATGCCTGGCCTTGTTAACACCCACACCCATGCAGCCATGGCCTGTTTTCGTGGTCTGGCTGACGATCTTCCCATCATACAATGGCTGCAGGAGTATATTTTTCCGGTGGAGGCAAAGCTGACCGGAGACATGGTGTATCAGGCCACCCTTCTTTCACTTGTGGAAATGATAAAATCAGGAACGACCAGTTTCTGTGACATGTATCTCTTTGCCAAGGATGTAGCAAGAGCTGCGCAGGAATCTGGAATGCGGGCCTGGGTCGGTGAAGTTCTTTATGACTTCCCTTCACCAAATTATGGTGAACTCGCATCCGGATTTCAATACGTCGAAGAACTTTTCACTTTGTATGCTGACAATCCGCTTATTAGCATCACGATTGATCCTCACGCGGTTTATACCTGCTCCCCGGATCTTTTGAAAAACCTGAAAAACATGGCTGAAAAACATAACACCCTCTACATAATTCACCTGTCTGAAAACAAAGATGAGGTGCAAGGTGTAAAGGAGAGGTATGGGGCAAGCCCGGTAATGCATCTTGAAAACCTGGGATTGCTGGACAACAGGGTAGTGGCAGACCACTGCGTCATGCTGACTGATGCAGAAATTAAACTCCTGGCAAAAAGAGAAGTGAAAATTGTTCACTGTCCTGAAAGCAACATGAAACTTGCATCAGGTATTGCACCGGTGCCACAAATGCTTGCAGCAGGCATTTCTGTGGGGCTTGGCACGGACAGCAGTGCCAGCAAAAATGATGTTGATATGTTCGGTGAGATGAATTCGGCTGCGAAACTCCACAAGGTGAATGCTTTAGACCCTACAGTCATGCCTGCTGAAACAGTGCTCGAAATGGCGTCCATGGGCGGCGCCAGAGTCCTTGGTGCTGAAAACAAAATCGGCAGTTTGGAGCCTGGCAAGAAAGCGGACCTCATTGTGTTGGACATGAACCAACCCCACCTGACACCGCTCTATACTATCCCTTCCCACATGGTTTACGCTGCAAGGGGAGCCGATGTTGTTCATTCAGTCATCAACGGCAACATAGTCATGCAGAACCGTGAACTTAAAACCCTTGACGAAAAAGCGATACTGGCCGACATGATGAGTATGGGCAAACAAATTAAAAAATGAGGGGCTGAATGTGCTGATCCCATCTGAATTTCATAACTATTTTATGCATTAACTGCCCAGCCAACATGATAAATAAATTTGCAAGGATAATTTTTTCAGGTAAAATATATAAAATTAAATAGCGAGAACGAGTGCAGAATGGTAAAGAACGCCATTCTGTTGTATAATGTTTAATCATATATGAAATTATGAGGTAGCTTCATGTTCGGACTTGGAATGCCGGAACTTGTTATTATTCTGGTTATAATTGTCATCATCTTTGGTGCTGGAAAACTGCCGGAAATAGGCAGTGGCCTTGGGAAAGGTATTAAGAATTTTAAAAATTCCACAAAAGACGATGATAAAGAAAAGATAGATGAAGAAAAAAAAGAGGACGAATAGTCCTTCAACAAGGAGCAAGTAATGTTTGTTTGCATCATAAATTCATTTGATGCGCACGGTATGCGGGCAACCCACTGTATATAAATTTGATAAACATCTGGAAATTTCACATAATAAGGAGCATGTTATGTTTGGCTTAGGAACCCCTGAACTTATAGTAATTCTTGGTATTGCCTTTCTGGT
Organism: Thermodesulfobacteriota bacterium; assembly: GCA_039714455.1. Lineage (GTDB taxonomy): Bacteria > Desulfobacterota > Desulfobulbia > Desulfobulbales > BM004 > BM004. The sequence goes on along the minus strand of JBDLJI010000141.1, from coordinate 2,863 downwards.
TTTCGGCGGCAAAAAACTTCCTGAAATAGGTGCCGGTCTGGGAAAGGGCATCAAGTCCTTTAAAAGCGGCTTAAGTGAAGTTGAGGATGCCGGGAAAAATCTGGTCGAGGACAATATCCCCGGCGTTAAAGAAGTAAATAGCCTCAAAGAGAAAGTGGACAAGGCAAAAAATATCGGCAATGTCCTGAAATCCTAGCAAAAGCTTCAGGCAAGGCCGAGGACTTTGAAAAAGCGCCGTGTACAGTCCGTACATGAGCATTTTGAAAAGCCAGACAACACAGCATGAGACCGATAGGGTAATTTATACAATGCCCCTATAACTGACGCTTATCAATAACCCGCTCCCCCTTGCCCTCAAAGCGCTCGAGGGTTTTTTCTTCCACCAGTTTCACATCAACGGAAACCCCGAGTTCTGAGGCCAGCCGTTTTTTAATTCTATCTACCAATTGCCGCTGTTTTTTCATTTCGTCAAAGAAAATAGACTCAATAACCTCCACAAGAACAGTTGCTTTGTCCTGGTGGTTTTCCCGTTCTACCACTATCCGATAATGGGGTTCTGTCCCCTCAATTTCAAAGAGCACATTCTCAATCTGGGTGGGGAACACATTAACACCTTTGATAATAAGCATATCATCGGTGCGTCCCAGGATTCTGGTCATGCGGTAATTTGTTCTGCCGCAAGCACAGGGCTCAGTTATCAGTCTTGTCAGATCACGTGTTCTATAACGGATAACCGGAAAGGCCTCCTTGGTCAGGGTGGTTATAACCAGTTCCCCTACTTCTCCAGGCTGAACCGGTTGCAAGGTGTTCGGGTTGATTACTTCAATCAGGAAATGATCTTCACTGATATGCAGTCCGTTGCACTCCAGGCATTCTCCGGCAACACCCGGCCCCATCACTTCACTTAAACCGTAATTATCTGTAGCTTTAATATTGAGTTTATTGTTGATCTCCGTGCGCATTGCCTCAGACCATGGTTCCGCTCCAAACAAACCGAATTTTAAGGAAAGGCCGTTGACATTTATCCCCATGTCCAACATAGTATCGGCAATCATCAGGGCATAACTTGGGGTGCAGACCAGGGCCGTGGTTTTGAAATCCTGCATTATCTGTATCTGGCGCTTAGTATTACCGCTGGAGATAGGAATAACCGAGGCGCCTATACGCTCTGCTCCGTAATGGAGGCCAAAACCGCCGGTAAACAGCCCATAGCCAAAGGCTATTTGGATAACATCGTCCTTGGTCACTCCTGCTGCCGTGAGAACCCGGCCAACAAGATTAGACCAGTTCTTGATATCATTCCGTGTATACCCCACGACGGTTGCCATCCCGGTTGTTCCTGAAGAGGAATGTATCCTGACTATATCCCTCAATGGCACTGCAAATAGGCCATACGGATAATTCTGGCGCAGATCATCCTTGAAAGTAAACGGCAGGCTGCTTAATTCGCTCAGCGAACGAAACCCGTCGGGGTCGAGATTAATCTCTTTAAACCTGTTCCTGTAGAAAGGAACATGGGTGGCCACCCGGTAAATAGTTGACTGCAGCCTCTCAAGCTGCAACTGCTCCAGATCTTCCCTGTCCATGCACTCCCTGTCTTCTTCCCAGTACTTCATGCCGCATCTCCGCTGGAGTTTTTTAAAACTACTTTTGTTATGAACTTATTAAGTGCTTGTTGCTTAATCTTTAGTGACTAAAGTGATCTAAAATGCCTCAAGTGATCTAAAGTTTCAAATATTTCTCAAAGGCTTGTTTGGGTTGTTATTTAACTTTAGTGCACTTAAGTCACTTCAAACTTTAGTCACTTCTTCTAATCCATCTCTCTGCCCAGATAAGCCCGCTGCACATCCCGGTTCTGCAGGAGGTCTTCAGCTGCCCCCTGAAGAATTATCTTGCCGGTCTCCAAAACATAACCCCGGTCGGCAATGGACAGGGCTGCTTTGGCATTCTGCTCTACCAGCAGAACAGTGTTGCCTTCATCCCGCAGCCTTAAGATAACCTGAAAAATGCTTTTGACTATGAGCGGTGCCAGGCCGGTGGAGGGCTCATCCATCATAATAAGTGAAGGTTTTGCCATCAAAGCCCTGCCCATAGCAAGCATCTGTTGCTCACCGCCTGAAAGAGTACCAGCCAACTGCTTGGCCCGTTCTTTTAATACAGGGAACAATTCATACACCCTTTTAATTTCTTGATTGATGCCCCCCCTCTCTTTTTTTGCCAGGACATATCCGCCTAAAATCAAATTTTCCTCAACTGTCATGGTGGAAAATACCTGCCTGCCTTCCGGGACAAGTGAACATCCGGAAGCAACAATTTTTTCCGGTGATACCTTTTGTAAATTCTTACCTTTGAATGCAGTTTCACCTGAACCGACCTTTACCAGCCCGGTTATTGTATGCAGCAGGGTGGTTTTTCCGGCGCCGTTTGCCCCTATGATGGTGACAATCTCACCCGGGTCAACATGCATTGAGATGCGCTTGAGCACCCGCAATTTTCCGTATCCCGCTTCAAGATTTCTTACTTTAAGCATAAAGTTTATCTAACCATAACCAAGAAAAAAATATCGAATTATGAACAATGATTTTTTTTACATCACTTCTGCAGCTCGACATTCGTTATTCGATATTCTGCTGTTCGCTTATCTCAATCTTTTTACTCTTCAATGTTACTCTTCGTCTCCTAAATAGATTCGGATCACTTCTTCATTCTGTTGAATATTATGCGGCAGGTCTTCCGCTATCTTTTCACCAAAACTCAACACCACGATCTCATCAGATATATCCATGACCAGAGACATATCATGCTCAACGAGCAGGATCGTTATGCCGCTTTCACGTATTTTTGTAATTAGCCGTCCTATTTC
>JBDLJI010000140.1:0-5879 GCA_039714455.1 Thermodesulfobacteriota bacterium | reverse complement strand
TACATCCGTATAGCCTGCAGTGTAAGGCGGTAAGCATACTAAAGTATAGCTCACCCCCCTTACACTTTGTCTATCCGGCGTCTCGACTTGTGAGAAACCCGGGTTAGTCATGACCTGAAGGGATATCTGGAGTTTTAATTAATCATGCACCGTAACAGCACCATATAAAATGATGTCCATATGTAAAGAGTGCATAACGCATGTATGGCACGGGTTGCTCCGTTGCAGGAATATGTCCCTGCAGCAGACGATCTGTCTGCTTGGTATTGTTTTTCTATGTGTTTCCTGTGCCACTACATCGGTAGTGACAGCCCCTCCAAAAAAAGTTGTGACCGGATATGAAGAACCGGAACAGGAAGCTGTGACCGAGGCCAATGATATGGCCTGTGCCTACTTTTATTTTCTCTGGGGAAAAACAGCAGAAAATAATCATCGTTTTGAAGAGGCCCTTGAGGCTTATGAAAAGGCCCTGCTGTGTGATGAAGGAAGTGAATACATCAGGCGCAACCTCACGGTTCTCCTCATCAGGATGGACCGCAAGCATCAGGCTGCCAAACTCCTGGAACAGATTATCAGTAATAATCCCCAGGATGCTGAGAACAGAATTTTTTTGGCAAAGGTATATTCAAGCCTGGGACGGAATGATGAGGCGGTGGCCATCTATCAGGAACTGCTGGAGATAAAAGAAGATCATGACACTCTGCTGCTGCTTGGAACCCTGTATGCGCAAAACAGGGAATACGATAAAGCCCAGAAAATACTCAACCGCCTTATTCGTTTAGAGGGTGATTCGTACATGGCACATTATTACCTGGCACGGTTGTATCTGGAGCTGCAGTATTATGATAAAGCGGCGGTGTCGTTTGAAAAAGCGCTGGAACTCAACTGGTTTGAAAGGTTGGCGTATGAGGTTGCAGAATTCTATGAAAATCGCCAGAAGTACAAAAAAGCTATCAATGTCTACCTTAGAATCATGGAGGAAGGCGAAACAGTGGATATGGCAAAAACAAAGCTGGTCAATCTTTATCTGACCACTGAGGAGAATGACAAAGCTTTGGAATTGCTGCGTGAATTGAGAACAATTCTGCCGGAATCCCATAATGTCGATATGACCATCAGCCGAATTCTCCTGAGCCAGGAAAAATATGATGAAGCTATCATGATCCTGGAGGATGTTCTGCAAACCAATCCGGAGTTGACTGTTGTGCACTACCTTCTTGCAATGGCGTATTACAGAAATAATGATAACCCTAGGGCAGAAGAGCAATTAAAAAATATTCCTGACGAGTCGAGCCTGTATGAGGACAGTATCTTTATTCGGGTCAGGATATTGAGTGAGGGTGATAATCATACTGAGGCTATTGATCTGCTGGAGCAGCAGATTGGGGATGCTGCCACCAGAAAGCCCAGTTTCTATATTCTTCTGGCATCACTGTATAGGGAAAACGGAGATATTGAACAGGGGAAGAAAATCCATGAGCAGGCATCAAGATTATATCCTGAGGATGTGGACCTTCTGTATAATTACGGAATATTTCTTGAGAAAATAGGGGAAAGCGAAGATGCCATGGTTAAGATGCAGGCGGTAATTGCTCTTGATCCTGACAATGGTGCAGCCCTGAATTATGTGGGGTACACCTGGGCGGACAATAACCTTAATCTTGACAAGGCTTTGGAATATATAAGAAAGTCCGTGGAACTCATGCCTGATGACGGTTATATAAGGGATAGCCTGGGTTGGGTTTATTTTAAAATGGGAGACGTGAAACAGGCAATTATAGAACTGGAAAAAGCTTCTGAGATGGTGAAAGACGATCCTGTGATCAAGGAGCACCTTGGGGATGTCTATCTGCAGACTAATCAACCTGAGAAGGCACTGGCTGCATATGAAGCATCCTTTGAATTGTATGAGGAAGAGGAAAAGAAGAAAAAAGTTGCCGAAAAGATTAATTCTCTAAAATCCAGGGGTCTAAGGTGAGGAGATTTTCAAGTTACGTTCTCCTGCATCTACTATTCTTATTATCAGCTTCCCTTCTTCAGGGGTGCGCAAGGCCTGTATTGCAAACCTATCCTGCCAGTGAACAAGAGGCCCAATTAACAGCATCAGCTTTTACAAGGTATCAAAAAATATACCAGGATGAATGTGCCTGCTGCCTTGATGCTGAGGCAGATGCAACAGTTTCCGTATCAGGCTGGTTCAGCAACCATACAGGGAAACTTTCAGGCTATTTACAGGCCATGGAGCCTGGCTATATCAAGTTTGTCGCACTCAACCCTTTAGGGCAGCCCATTTTTATTTTTTTGACCAATGGAATTTTTTTTAAAGGCCTGAATGTTTTAGAAGGCAGAGCATATATGGGTTCAGTGAACTCGGAAACTTTCAAAAAGTTCGCACCACCAGGTTTTGATCCTGGGTTTTCTTATTTTTGGCTGACCGGAAAATTGCCACCTGGTGATATCGAAATCCTGAAAGTCAGGCGTGATAAGGAGCAGAATGGTTACTGGCTGCAAGTACGGTATGGGCAGTCAGAGATTGACAGTATGATTTTGTTCGACCCAGAGGAGTTTGTAGTACTAAGGCATATAGTACTGAATAACAGAGGTGATCACCTGCTGGACTTGGTATATGGGGATTACCAACCAGGATACGTGAGAGAAAAACAGTCGGCATCCAAAGACCAGGGTATGATTGGCAGTTCTGACTTAAAAGAAAAATTCTGCAAGATCCCAACAAAAATCAGTGTTTCCTCAAACTCGGGTGCTGAGAAAAGAATAGATTTGAAACTTTTTTCATTTATACTTGGTGCAGAGTTTTCTCCAGATGATTTCGAATTGGAAATACCGGATAATTTAGAACAATTGATAGTCAACTGATTTTAATTCCATATGAAAGTTGTGAACAATGAAGGTGCGGAGGATATTGGCAAACTTCTTGTCCATGTGAAGAAGCCAAGCAGGTATGTTGGAAATGAGTTTAACATTTTCACGAAAGACTGGGGTGATGCTGCACTCAGGATTGCTTTTGTATTCCCCGATCTGTATGAAATAGGCATGTCCCATCATGGTCTGCACATTCTCTATTCTGTCATAAACTCACAGGATGGCTTGCTGGCAGACAGAGCATATGCGCCTGACAAAGACTTAGAGGAACTTCTTCGGAGTCAGGGAAGAATGCTTTTTGCTGTCGAGTCCAGAAGGGTGTTGGCTGATTTTGATATGATCGGGATTACCCTGCCGTATGAGCTCTGCTATACCAATATCCTGACAGTTCTTGATCTGAGTGGTGTTCCTTTATGGGCATCTGAGCGGGATGATTCGCATCCGTTTGTCATTGGTGGTGGCTCGGGGAGCTTCAACCCTGAGCCGGTTGCAGACTTTTTTGATGCTATTCTTCTGGGGGATGGCGAGGAGGCTGTCCTTGAAATTGCCGAAGTTTTAAAAACTGCAAAGCAGTCCAACTGGAACAGGCCGCTAATCCTTGAGAAGCTGACAGAAATTACAGGAGTCTATGTCCCGAAATTCTTTAAACCTTTCTACGGCACGGGCGGAGAACTTCAGGCAGTAGACTCCTTGAAGAAAGGCTACGAGAAAGTTCAACGGTGTATTCTCCCTGATCTTGAGACATCACATACACCAGGAAAACCGTTGGTGCCCCTGGTTCGTATTATACATGACCGTTTAGGTATCGAGGTGGCCCGTGGCTGTACCCGCGGCTGTCGTTTCTGTCAGGCGGGAATAATATACAGGCCGGTGCGTGAGCGGACTTCAGACCGGGTGGTTGAACTGGCGGAAAAGGGTATGGCAGCAGGAGGGTTTGATGAACTTGCACTGCTCTCCTTATCGACTGGCGACTATTCATGCCTTTCCCCGGCGCTTGGACGTTTAATGGACACTTTCGTGAAACAGTATATCTCTGTTTCCATGCCGTCCATGCGGGTTGGCACCCTTACACCTGAGATCATGCACCAGATTAAGCGGGTCAGAAAAACCGGTTTTACCCTTGCCCCTGAAGCAGGTACTGACCGGCTTCGCAAGGTCATTAATAAGGGCATAACTGAAGATGATCTGCTTGCAACCTGTAAAGATGCCCATACACTGGGATGGAAGCTGCTGAAGTTTTATTTCATGTTCGGTCTGCCGACTGAGACATTTGAGGATATCGAGGCGATTGCCGGTCTTGTGCGCAGAGCAGCACAGACATCTGCAGACAGGCGGCTCCGTATAAATGTCAGCGTGGCAACCTTTGTGCCCAAACCCCATACACCGTTTCAGTGGGAACCGCAAATTTCAATTGAAGAGGCCTTTGCCAGAATTGATTTGCTGAAAAAGAGTCTGCCCAGGGGGAACTATAAATTAAAGTGGCATGATCCCAGGCAGAGTTTTCTTGAAGGTGTTATGTCACGCGGGGACAGGCAGTTGTCCAGGGTTATTGAGGAGGCGTGGCAGCGAGGTGCACGACTTGATGCCTGGAATGAATATTTTAATTTTAATATATGGATGGAGGCTGCTGAAGCCTGCAATATAGACCTTTCTCAATATTTGCGGCAGCGTGATTTTTCTGAAACTCTTCCTTGGCAGCACCTGGATACCGGTGTTGATGAAGAATTTCTCAGAGCTGAACTGGAAAAGTCACTGGCCGGGGATTATACACCGGACTGTCGCGTACACGGATGCCAGAAATGCGGAGCCTGCGATTTTAAAAAGATCAGCCCAATTGTCCAGTGTAAACAAAAAAGTCCTGAGGAAGTTGCAGATAATAAAGATAGCCTGCAAAGTATGGGTGATGTAAACCAGGAAACTTCTGCATCCCGAAACACCATAGTAAACAAAAGGGCCGAGCAGATTGTTCCCCATTACTGGTATCGCTTACTGTATGCCAAGCAGGGAGATATCAGGTTTTTGAGTCATCTCGAAGTAATTCAGGTTTTCTTCCAGGCTTTTAGAAGGGCAGGAGTAAAAATGCAGTATACGCAAGGATTCAACCCGGTGCCAAAAGCCTCTTTCAGTCCCGCCCTTCCTGTCGGAACTGAAAGCCTGGCCGAATATCTGGATATCGATCTTATTGAAGCGATTCAAGATGAAGCTGAATTTTTGCATGATATCAATGCACAGCTTCCTGCAGGCATCACTATTCAGACAGTTGCAGATGTTCCTGACAAAAAAGTTGCTGCTGCTGGAAAGAAAATAACCTGCTATCTGATAAGTTTTGACCGGGACCTTTCAGGAGAAGACAGGGGAAAATTAGAAAGCTTCATGAACAGTGAAAGTTTTACCATTACAAAGTTCAGGAAAGGTAAAAAACGTGTAATTGACGTCAGAAAACAGGTTGAGAGTTTAGCTGTATCAGGGAATAATCGCCTTGAGATGGTTTTGTTCAGTGAAGGAGGTAAAGCTGCAAGTAAGCCTGTCGAAATCCTCAAGGCAGTGTTGGATTTAACCCGGGAGCAGAGCCTGAACATGGCTATCCTTAAGATTTGGAGTAAATTTGCTCTTTAAAGAACAGGAAAAAGGCAAAAGATTAAAGGCCAAAGGTTTTAAAAGATGGGCTAAGGGCATAACGCCTTGTACCCCTCAAGGAGGTACTAAAAAGAGTGCCCTGAAAGGGTGTTTACCAGCGGGATACTCCGCCGAGTCATTTTTCAGTATTTTGCTTCGCTGTTCGGCTGCGTGAGAGGGCACTGGGGGAAAACTCAACTATCGTACATATCTTCAGTTTTTGGGAGGGAGTCTAAATTAAATACCTACAGCAGTATTTGATCAACATATCCACTGGATATGGCAACCTTTTAAGAATGGTCCACAGGTTTTGCTGTATAAGACATATCAGCAGATATTTTGAGTTTTGGAATAAAAAAGACAGGGCCATTTCTGGCCCTGCC
>JBDLJI010000139.1:0-5925 GCA_039714455.1 Thermodesulfobacteriota bacterium | reverse complement strand
ACTGATATTCTTTTCTATGATCTCCTTGATATAAACAAAATGCGCCTTAAAATAATGTTGCTCCATCTCCTGACTGGAGACACTGGGTGGTGACGCGGCGCCTGGAGAACTGTTCGTCTGTATGGGAGAATTTAATTGTGTTGTTACCTGGGATTGGACAACAGGGTCTGAAGTAAGAATTTCAGGAGGCCTGGCCATTTCTACTACCTCTTGAAGAGGCTCTTCATTGGCAACCTTTTCTTCCTTTTTGGGCAATATCTTTTCTGCCGGCCTGCTAAGCACCTTTTTCGCTATCACCGGCTTTGGCAGGACCAGTTGCCTTGGCTTGGGAGGTGCCTGCATTACCGGAGGCGGTTTTAAGGGTTTCTCCTGCTTGGGAAGCGCTGCTACAATATCCTGGGAGCTGATTCCTGATATGAGGGAGAAATCTATAACCAGCGGTTTAGGCTGCAAATCAAGCGTTGGTATCATATAAAGACAGATGCCCAGTATGGATGCATGCATGAAAAATGAAAGGCTAAAACCACAGACATCTCTGTTCATGGATTTTCCTCCGTCTGCAAACTTACCTTTTTAAACTCCAGCCCCTTGACAATATCCAGGACTTCAACAAAACTTTGCAACTTGATAAAGCGGTCAGCCCTGATCAGGATAGGATGATCACGATCCAGAGGAACAAGGACCTGGCGTAAGCTCTCGGGCATCAGGGGATTATCATCAAGAAAAATCACGCCCTGCCGATCGATAACAATTGTTGTTGCAATAGACTTGATAGTCTCGCCGCTTTCTGCTTTAGGCAACTGAACCGGAATAGCCCCCATGGCGATGAAAGTAGAAGTGGTCAAGACTATGGTCAGCAGCACCAGCATCACATCAACCAGCGGAATAACATTTATGCTTTCAAATCCCTTCTCGTCCATCTTCAATATCCCATTGCATGAGAATGACCTTCGCCTTGCGAAGCAGCAGGTTGTAAATGAACACCGCCGGAATGGCAACCAGGAGTCCCACTGCAGTTACCTTTAAGGCCATAGCAAGACCGATCATGATCTTGCCGGTATCCATGAAACCGCTGCGTCCCATACTGTAAAAAGTGAACATAATGCCAAGAACCGTACCCAGCAGCCCTATATATGGGGCGTTGCTGCCAATACTTGCTATCAGGTGCAGCCTTTCGGTAAGGGCAAGTTCCAGGCTCTTACGGTCAGTATAATCAAAAAACTTCAAAGTCCTGAAAAACAGGTAGCGCTCAATAGCAATTCCAAATGCCGCCAGACTCATAAATATGAGAAGACCTATTATGCCGTAATCAATTATATATTTTATATATTCCATCGGTTAAACCTCTAAAAAAATCCTCAGCCCCATGAAAAGTAAAATTACCATGGCGCTCCCCTGGAGATACGGCCCGATCCAGGATACCTTCTGCCTGATAACACCTGAGATAAGTGCCATGCTGCCGCCGGCAGCCATCAGGGGGGAGACAATGAGGCCCGATCCAAAAACAAGGCCGTAGCCGATGCCTGTCAGTACTGATCCTTTATGCGCAGCAAGCAGCAATACTGCTGCCAACGGCGGACATGGAACCAGGCTTGTTGATGCTCCCAACAGCAGCAGAGGCAGCCTCCTGCCCCGCTGCCGCGAACTGCGACAATTGCAGGATTTCTTTGTACGTGCTGCCAGCGGTATTGCCAGTCCAGTCACAATAACAAAAAGCCCCATCCATCTGTTCTGGATGGTTGGTACCCCAAACAACATACCAAAGGCTCCGGCCAGGCCGCCCCATGTTCCATAGACAAGCAGTTTTCCTGCAACAAAATATGAACTTCCAACCAGGCCATCCGTAAAGCTCTGACCGGTTCCCATCAGGTAGATACTGAGCGCCGGCAGGCAGGAAAGACTGCAGACCGTAAACCCATAGATAACACTGAGTGTAAAAATACCGGTGATATCATACATATCTATTACCCTCAACACACAAAACACTTTCCCTGGCCAGAAGAGCTGCCCCGTATGCAGTTGTTACCTGCGGCAGATCGGGAACAGACAAAGGCTGCATAAGCTCATTCTCAAGTGCCTCAACTAATCCCCTGTTAAGAGCCGGCCCACCATCAAAAAAAACCGTTTCTTCCACGCCGATCCGTTTGGCCAGCCGCGCCACCCGCCTGGCGATTGAATAGTGGATACCGGCGATAATTTCCGGCTGTCCATGGCCATTTGCCAGCAGGCTTATAATCTCGGACTCGGCAAATACGGTGCAGGTTGAATTGATAGTGATCGGCGGGCCTGTGGCAGAAAGATGGCAGTCTCCCAATTCCATTACATCCATTTCCATATTCCGGGCGGTCATTTCCAGAAAACGTCCTGTCCCGGCAGCACACTTATCATTCATGACAAAGTTTTTTACATGCCCGTCTGTATCAAGCGAAATCACTTTCAAATCCTGGCCGCCTATATTGATGATCGTTCTGATCTCACCATTTTCCCGGCCTATTTTCGTTGCTCCTATACAGTTGGCTGTGATCTCGCTTATTATTTCATCAGCCTCTCTGTACAGTTTTCTGCCGTATCCGGTGGCCATGACATAGCGCACTTCTTCCTGTTGGATACTTTCCCGTGCCAACAAGCCTGTAAAGGCTGCCTTGGCGTTCTGGTGAAAATGGCTGCCGGTTGGGACTGTTACATGCGCAGCAAGGCTTCCATCTTCATCGCACAGGGCAATTTTGATGGTTGTGGAACCGATATCGATGCCGACAAAATAGTTCATTGGGTTTTTCTTCTTTTTACCTTAATGGATTCAATAAATGCCTCAACCCGGGTGGAAAGCTGCCCCTGGTCCTCAGGGCTGTAGTCAGTCTCAACAAAGAGCATAGGGATCCCTTCCCTGCTCAACATATCCCCGATTGCCTTCTGCTCCATTTCATAGGGCATGCATCCGGAAAATGCCTGGTAGACTACACCCTCGACCCTGTCTGACCTGACCATCTCCAAAATTTTCTTGGCCCGGTCAGTATTCGGTGTAAGGCATGGACAGGTGCAGGGCTTCAGATAACGGTCTGCGATGGCAGGCACCATGTCATAGAGGTTTTTCTCATCAAAGACAACAGCATCATGGAGCAACCGCTGAGAGGAACAGGTCTCATCTGCCACGACCAAGCCGCCGGCCTGTTCTACAAGTATGGGCAGCTTGAGGTTAGGGAAAATCGGAGGTGAGCCTGTAAAGAGCAGCCTCGGAGCCTTACGGTTTATGGCGGAAAAGTTTTCAGACTTTCTGTTTTCAAGTTCCGCAATGAGTCCTTTGACAGCCTGACACCACTGGTCCGGATCATCAAAAAAATAGCTGTTTGACACAAGCCATATATCCTTGCCGAGGATGATCGGGTTGGACTCGGTCCGCAGCTGCTGCAGGCTCCTGAAAAGTTTCCCTGCCTCTAATTTACTACGAACAGCAGCATTGAGACTTTTGGCAGTAATTTTCCTGCCACATATTTTCTGGATGCCAAGGGCAAACTGCTTCACCGATTCCTGCCAGTATGTACGCGCCTCGTCACTTTCCTTGGTGGCAGGCATCTCCAGAATTGTCACCGGGTAGTCCATGTTTCTCAGCATCTCTGCCGAGGATCTTTTCTGATCGCACGTTGTTGGAATAACAACTGTTGAAAGGTTATCTTTCATCGTATCATTATTCACCTGCAGCATTCCCATGGTAGCGCGAACAAGGGGGCAGGATTTTGCCGGCATAAAATCCCCGCCGGCCTGGTCAAATGCGTAAGCACCGCTGCAGAGTCTTACCGGTACAGCTCCAGCTGCCACAATCAACTCATCGGGAACCTGGAGACACATGGTCCCGACCAGCTTCTTGCCATTTTGCTCCAAAATCATTCCGTCTTTAAACCGCGACTGATACAGGTCGTAAAAATATGCCATGGATTCAGGGTTGTCCGGAAACTCGGTTATCTGGCGCAATGTTTCAGCAGCTTCCATGGCCAGGTGCAGAGATGTACTTTTCTTGACGCGGGCCTGGCGTTCGCTTTCAATCATCTTCTTTCAGTCTCCTTCTAAAAAAACCTTCCGCCGTTGACTCATAGAGCGGTATTCCCAAATATGTTGCCTTCAGGCAATCATCCTCAGGACAGGCTGATACGCATTTCAGGCACATCATGCAGTCATCCTTAACAATATTTTTGTGATCCAGGTCATCGGCAATGGCACGTATACCGACATCACAGACCCGGTAGCAGTTGCCGCAACGGGTACACTTTTCTCCGTCTTTGGTAAGTCGCAGCAGACTGGCCCGGGAAAAGATATAATGCAAAGCGCTCATTGGACAGAACAGGCAGAAAAAACGTTTCTTGGCAAAAGCCCCTGCCAGAAACATACCAGTGATCCCCATACCCAGCCCGCTGAACACCATCTTTGTTTTTGAGCTGAAATCAATGGCCAGCTGGGAAATATCACCGTTAAAAAGCGGCAGCAATGTCCTGCCCGGACAGATCATGCAGAATGGTACGCCAAAATCGTGATTCAGGGTGGGCAATCCGAAAAATGAGTTGCCTATCCCCATCGGGATAAGGATCAGCAAAGCCAGGAGGATATATTTTATGGTGGATAAACCCTTGAAAACCGGTTCACTGTAGGTACTGTAATATATCCCCATTTTACGGCGCAGTATGGTCAGCCAATCCTGAATTGCACCAAGCGGACAGGCAAAGCCACACCAGGCTTTGTTAAAGAGGATGAAGAAACCTGCAAATGTAGCAAGTCCGATCAAAACACCTATGCCCGGACCGGAAAAAAGGCGGGCATATGGAAAGGTCATCTGGTGCTGAAACCCCATGAGATAACAGGAACCACCGCGCTTATCGCCAAAAACACAGGCAAAGGTTGGCAACTGGTCACCGATATTGATGGCCAGATATCCCCCGTACACCAGCAAGACAAAAGCGAAAAGCTGGAAATAGAAACGGAAACGGTTAATATCCGAATTATTGAGAAATCTGCGAATGCTACTCATCAAAAACAACTGTCTTTTTAGGTTTTCTGCGCTTCAACCGATATTGAAAAATCCCTAAGCCGCTGCCCAGGAAACCAAGTGAACCGATCAAGAGACCATAGCTATAGGAATTATAGTCAGCGCCTGCAGGAACATATTTCCAGGAAAAGCTGGTGAGATAATGGGTTTTGTCAACAACTTCACCCTTGTAGCTCGAAGCTCCTTCCTTGGTGAATTCTGCGGTCATGGCAAGCTTGCCAAGCTCGGTACGCTTGAACAGCTGCCAGGTTGACGGATAATAATCCCGGATAAGTTGGACGCGAGCTATGCCGTCAGCATCGGTTTTTTTTCTTTTAGTCCAGCCTTTTTCAGAGGTAATTGTCAGTGTAACTCCGGCAACAGGTTTGCCGTATGAAAAAACACGGATCACAAGTTCATCACCGGAGTGCAATGCATTATGGAAATTACCGTCCCACAGATTATCCACCACAATATCAAGAGGGGCGGATTCAAGGCTGCGTGCTTTCAACCGCTCAGGGTCATTGCGGTAATCATGCCCCCAGCCGCAACTGTGATGAATAGTAAGCCATTTGGCAGTCCGTACTTCCAGGACATTGTCTTTGACCTGTTGATCAAATACGTAAATATTATTCGGACCGTGCAGAGGTCCGTCATCCATGGGCAGCTTCACACTGAATACATTTGTATGACAGGTCTCAACAGGAAGATCTTTTGCCGTACCATCTGCCTGCAGCATCATGGCCCTGGCATCGGGCAGAAGTTGCTCAGGAACAATCTGATAGGTACGGACCGGTAAAGGCCGGTGCTCAGACTCGAATCTCCCTGAGCTGCCACCATGCCCTGCATGTTCCCCCCCGGAGCCTGAAGGCCTGCCGGGCCGTCCTGACTGCTTGGCCTGCTCAGGTCGACCG
>JBDLJI010000138.1:0-5926 GCA_039714455.1 Thermodesulfobacteriota bacterium | reverse complement strand
GGCCCCATGTCATCCGAGGTGTGACACTGGATACAGGCACTGGTTTCCCCTTTGGCGATGGACCAGGGAGAAAGCATGAACTCTCTTTCAAAAGTTTCACGGTAGCTTGCCAGGGAAAGACCAGTTGAGATGATACCGATTAAAACTAGTACTGGAATTATAAAGTATCGCATCATGAATACATCCCCCAGATTGTAAGTATGGCCCACAGAGCCAGAACAATTAAGGCAAGGCTTAAAAGCAGAGGCCGTTTTTGGATGTTTCTTCCAGCATCCTTTGCATCAAAAAACGGCCAGAACAGCAGGACTACAGAGAAAATAACCAACAGACTTATTCCCAACAAATCGTTTGGTATAATTTTAATCAGCTGATAAGGCGCCAGGAAGTACCAGGCAGGCCTGATTGACTCAGGAGTCATCAGAGGATTCGCCGGCAAATTGGTTTCCGGCGGCAGGAAAATGTTCTGCATAAATGTCATGATGAAAAAGACTATGGAAAAATAGATCATTACCATGAACAGACGTTTCAATGAAAAATGGGGAAAGCATGGCTGGCCCTGGGGATGAACATCTTTGTGAAAATTATTTTGCTCAGCGTTTTCGCTTTCCGGTTCGATGATGGCAGAGGTGGACAGACCCTGGCGCCGGATCAACAGGACATGCAGCCCGATCAGAACACTGATGATTACCGGCAATATGACAACGTGAAAGGAAAAATACCTGGAAAGTGTAACCCCCGTAACAAATTCACCACCGCGCATATAGGAGGAAATCCCTTCACCGATAACCGGCAGGAAGGCAGGAATTGTCGAGGTGACTGTGGTCTGCCAGAAGCCTGTCTGGTTCCAGGGCAACAGTTGTCCGGTGATACTTGTCAGAAGCACCAGAAAGAACATGATACAGCCGGAGACCCAGGTGATCTCCCTGGGTCTTTTATAGCTGACCCTTAAGAAAACATGAACCAGGTGGATTATGATAACTCCAATTATAATATTGGAACCGATATTATGAATCAGACGGAAGAGCCAGCCGTAAGGAATATCATTGGTAATGGTCTGGACGGACTGGAAAGCATAATCAGGGTGGGGGACATAGTAGAGAAGCAGCATGATGCCGGTGATGACCTGTACTATAAAGGCGATCAGGGCGACAAATCCTAACGTGTTCAGAAAACCTGCCCCCTTGGGTGTCCTGTACGACCGCAGGTGTCTGTCGATCAGTTCTCCAAGACCAATTCTAACTTCTATCCAGTGTTTAATTTTTCCCCACATGCATATGACCCCGTTAGAGTTATCAGGAAAAGAGTAGTTTCTTTAGCCAATGGTTATCTGTTTTGAACTGATTTTCAGAGGATATCTCTTGAGAGATTTTGTGGCAGGTCCGCTGAGTACATTTCCTTCCAGGTCAAATTCCCCTGCATGGCAGGGGCAGACAAGTTTATTATTAAAACTGTCATAGCCAACCAGGCAGCCCAGATGGGTACATACCCTTGAGAGGGCAATGAAACCGCTGCCCCGCCGGTTGATTATAACCAGAGGGACGTCGTTATAGATTACCTCTTTGGCTGTGCCGGTCGGGATTTGATCTTTGTCGAGTATGACTTGAGCATCTTGGGCACTGCTTTTGGGTGGAACAAGGAATTTTGATGCAGGATAGACAAAAGATATCAGGGTAGTTGTACCGAGGAAAGCAAGTGATGTTTTTAATAATTGCCGCCTTTCCATATTTAACCCCCCTTGGAGCGGTGATGTGTTTGCAGAGATAACGTCATAAAGTTCTTTGGTTTTTATGTTTATGGTTGGTTCATTTTATTTATATTCAAGTGATGGCGTGACCTTATTGATGATCCAGAAAAGAACAAAAGGCGTTGCCGCAACCGTCAGTGCGCCAAAGAGACCTTCCTTAAATGTTTCCATGCTATGGGGAATGATCGGCAGGTGATAGTGCATGTAGCCTGCAAACGACAAGGAGAATGCCTGACCGCCAATGACTACGTTCCAACGCATCATGAATACGCCGAAGAGAACTAAGCAGAGTGCAAAGAAAACCCGTCTGATCGTAAGCCCGGGAATAAGTAAAATTATGAAGGGTACCAGGTTGCCAAGGGTGTATTGCAGAAGAAAGATGTTGATGAAATCTTTACCGTACATGACGGAGCGCAGGATATCCCATGACTTCATGGCAGTGTAACCGCGGAAGATGAGGTCCAGAAGTTCAAGTGTGATGGCAGCAATCAGAAATCCCAGGAGATAACGTGAGGTCTTGGTGATGACATCAAGTTCGGCACCTGCAATAACCTTTACAGATTCATCGCCTTTGCCCTTGGCAATAATGGCGCTCCACTTTTTCCATTCCATGATGACGATATAGGTGAGCATACAGAGTGCGATACCGGATACAATTGCTGACATGATAAAGATAACGGGCATGAGCGGTGACATCCAGAGGGCATTGGCCTTGACTGAACCGAAGATAAAACCGGCATAGCCGTGGAGAAAGCAGGCAACGGGAATACCGATTGCGGCCAGGATTTTTACCGCCTTTTTATCCTTGGCAATGGCTGCATCGCTGGTGTCAAAGGCGCCGAGTGTGAGCAGGAGATAAAGATAATATTTAAAGCGGTCGACAGCACCTTCTTTGTCCTTCAATATCTGAATCTGGTCTACAAAGAATTTACGGTAGACAAACCAGATTTCACTAATAACGATGACTGCATAGGTCGAAAACACAATACCAAAAGCAGCAATGGCCGAGGTGAAATGGGGGGTGAACATGACATTCATGCCCCTTAATGGCTGCTGCAAATGAAATTGCAGGGGCATCATGGCCACCGGCAACAGGGCAAGAGAGAATACGAGTGAAAACCGTGCAATGGTTTTCAGGTCCTGCTGGCCAAATACATGATACAGCGAGGAAAGGACAAAGGCACCTGCCACCAGACCGGTCATGTAGGGATACATGACAATCTGGATGGACCAGTAAATGAATTCGTTTGGATAGGTGAAGAGTTCCTTTGTCGTCCATTCAAGACCGTGTACGGTCAGATGTTCTGCTCCCTGGGCAACTACATGTTCTACCGACATTTTCTAATTACCTCACATTGGTATCCAGGCCGATGTAATAGACCTGGGGTTTTGTGCCATATTCATCTTTTAAGACAGATACCCTTTCATTCATGATTATCTTGGTCACCGGATCATTGGGATCCTTCAGGTTGCCAATCTGGCGTGCTCCAAAAGGGCAGCTTTGCACGCAGGCTGTCTTCATGCCTTTTTTTATTCGGTGGTAGCAGAAGGTGCATTTTTCCGCCACTTTGTGAACAGGGTGGAAAAAACGCATACCGTATGGGCAGGCCATGATGCAGTATCCGCAACCGATGCACCATTTGCGGTCGACAAGCACCACGCCATCCAGGGTCTGGTAGGTCGCTCCGACAGGACATACCTGAACACAGGCCGGTTTCTTGCATTGGTTGCAGAGTTTCGGCACAAAGAAGCCCTTGGCAATCTGGTTAGCGGGGATCTCATTTTCCCGTATCTTTGAATCAGTGAAACCATCTCTGCCGGCGTTAGGTGAGTCTATATGTGACTGGCCGTTTTTCATAAGAACATAGCGTTCAACCCAGGTTCTGGAAATGGGCGTGTCGTAGGGAATCTCATTTTCATTTTTGCAGGCCTTGACGCAGAGACCGCATCCCACGCATTTTTTGGTATCTACCAGAAAAACCCAGCGGATGTTTGAATCTCCCACTGAGGCTTTAGCTTGGGCCGGGCTCAGCATTTTATAGGCTGAAAGCGGTAGAGCCGAAGCCAGGGTAGCTTTGAAAGTATTCTTTAATAAATCTCTACGGGAACAACTCATTACATATTCTCCAAATCGGGGTTATGCGGATTGTGGCAATCAACGCAATTTTCACCGGGATTATGGTCTTGTGAATCAATACCAGGAAGGTCGGAACGCTGACTGGTGGGGTAGGGTAGATACGTATGACATCTTAGGCAAAGGGCTCTGCTGGTATCTATTGCCAGGGCTTCCGGATTGTCGGGATGATCAATTGCAGGTCCGTGACAGTTTTCACACTCAATTATTTCATGAGGTGAATCAAGAATGGATTCTACATTTTCTTCATGGCATTCCTGGCAGTATTCCCTGCCGCGGTATTTTACCTTGAAATCCTTCCATTCTTCTATGTTTGAAAACCGATGATAGTTGTAAGTGAAGTTCCCGCCTTCTTCAACGCCAAAATCGCTTGGCACTATGAAGTGTCTCACTATCAAGAGCAGGACAATTCCTGCGATGACTACGAACAAAGGTCGTAATACATGATTCTTCATTTATGCTATCTGCCTCCTTTCTTCGAGGAAATCATTAAGTGACTCAATCGGTAATGATTATTAATTAATTGTTCAAATTGAAATGCTTGAGCAGAACGGTGCAATTTAATAAGTTGCTAAATTTTTATTTTGTCAATCAGATGATTTTTGCTCTTTATGTTTAGTGATAATAGCAAGTTGTAACTTATTGAAATAGTTTGCATTGTAAATAAAATTCTACAATGTGGTATTTATTATTGACATAGTTTGTAATATATGGCAACAAATTTTGTACCACATTGTGGTATTAAAATATTGGTGCGGAATATAAATGTCCGAAATGAATTGTGCAACCAGTAAATTCATATTCTTCAATTTTTTTTTTAGGGCATAAAAAAGACTCGAATAATCAAAGAGATAAATAAAGAGACAATATGGCAGAGACGCAGAGAGAACTGGAAGGACAGCTGGGGTTTTTGACTGAGCAGGTTGGATTTCTCAAGGATAAGATTGATGAACTGTCTGCCAGACTGCAGATTTTGGAATCGGGTAAATCTATTGTGCACCAGCCTGATGAAGTCCGGGCTCTTGAAACATCAACCCCGGTTCAAGAGCACACCATACCCCAGGAAGGGGTTCTGAAAAAGGCCGGCACGGGATCACTGCTTCCCAGAGTGGCGACAGTATGTTTTGCCATGGTCATCGCCTTGATCCTCAGAACAATCACGGATAACGAAATTATAAACACACAGCTCGGATCGTTGTTTGGTATGGGGTATGCCGCAGCACTCATACTTGCGGGTTGGTGGCTTTATAGCCGGCAAAACAGGTTGGCACCGGTTTTTCCTGCCTGTGGCCTGCTGCTGCTTTTTTCCGTTGTCCTTGAAACCCATGCCCGTTTTCAGTCGCTCTCGACGGTGATGGCCTATTTGATTTTAATTGCGGCTGCAGCAGTTGTGATAGCAATGGGGCTGCGTCATCGTGCCTCCTTCCAGCTTTGTGCAGCTGCCCTGGGAAGTGGCCTGGTCGGTATGGCCATCGATTTTCCATACCCGCTTTATCCAATGCTGGCCCTGTTGTTGCTTGGTGGCTGTATCGCCGCCTATATTGCCTGGCGGGAAAGATTATGCCCAACCCTGCGCTGGACCACTCTGGGTCTGACTATTGTCTTCTGGCTCTTCTGGGCCTTTAAGCTTAATGTTCCGGCAGCGTGTGATGAACCCACAGCAGACCTGCTGCATCTGACCTGGTTTTTACCATTTCTTTTCTTCTTCTGGGCCTTTTATACTGTTACCAATATTTACAGGATGGTTACCGACAGGGAAGACCTTGGGTTTTTCGAGAGTCTGCTGCCTTCCGTGGCAGGTGTTGGTGCTTTCCTGGCAGCCTGGTCAATAATAGTTCCATGGTACAGGAATACCCTGTGGTTGGGCATAATAGGAGTAGTGGCGGGTCTGGCACATCTGGGAGTAGGGGCGTGGCTGGCAAAGCGCAATAAAGAAGGTGCTATCGGCAGTACGACCTATACCTTTGCTGCTGTATTGCTGCTCAGTCTGGGAGTCGCATCAATCTTTTCCAATCTTCTCTGGTCGGTTCCGGTCTTATCCGTGTCTG
>JBDLJI010000137.1:0-5982 GCA_039714455.1 Thermodesulfobacteriota bacterium | reverse complement strand
AAAGTTACTCTGTTCTTATTTGGAAGTATAATTTTTTGTGGCATTAATTTTAACAGGAGGGCCTTCAAATGAAAACTCAGAAAACAGACAAAAGAAATATTTTATTTTTGGCAGGCTTGTTATTCCTGGGCCTTGCATTGATTGTCGGATCAGGTATGGCCTTTGCGAAATCCGCCAAGGAGATTGACGTCAGTGTCGATGTGACCCTGGAACAGTTTAAAGAGGATATCAAGGGCGGCGCGGAATTTCTGAAAAGCGCCAAAGGCGTGCTGGTTTTTCCAAGTGTCATTAAGGCCGGCATAGGTATTGGCGGTGAATATGGTGAGGGCGCCTTGAGGATCGGCGGCAAAACCGTCGATTATTACTCCACTGCAGCAGCTTCAATCGGTTTCCAGCTTGGGGCCCAGTCCAAACGGGTTCTCCTTGTCTTCATGCAGGATGACGCCCTGAAGAAGTTCCGGGGGAGTGCAGGCTGGGAAGCCGGCGTTGACGGGTCAGTAGCACTCATTGAGCTGGGCGCCGGCGGATCAATTGACTCCACCAATATCAAGGATCCGATTATTGGTTTTGTCTTTGGCAATAAGGGATTGATGTACAACCTGACCCTTGAGGGATCAAAGTTTACAAAGATAAAGCGATAAATGCTTTTACCCTGAAATCCTGTAAACTTTCAGCTGAAAGACTTATTGACTTTTAAGGGTTATCCTGCTCAGAGTTGAGATTTTAAACTGAAAGCTACCGCATTCTTTTGCGGAAGAATTTTACCAGATCAAGGACGTAGTCACGGTCTGTGAGGAGTTGGATTTGGTCAATTCCTGTGGATTGAAAGAGATCT
The DNA here is from genome assembly GCA_039714455.1 of Thermodesulfobacteriota bacterium. GTDB lineage: Bacteria > Desulfobacterota > Desulfobulbia > Desulfobulbales > BM004 > BM004. Next base: position 5,147 of record JBDLJI010000137.1, on the reverse strand, counting down.
GATAATGCCCTGTTTTTTTCTTCAGCAAGACGTTTATATCTGCTGCGTACTGTTTTGCTTCCAGTATCAATAACCACGATTTCGCCCGTTTCCGCATCCTGGATTTCCAAAAGCCCCACATCAGGCAAGGCCAGTTCCCGAGGGTCGGAGACTGTTACCGCTATCAGGTCGTGCCTGCGGGCCAGAACTCTCAATGGTTTTTCAAAATTCTGGTCCAGAAAGTCGGAAACCAGGAACACAACCCCGCGTTTATGCTGCACCCTGCCGAGATAATCAAGGGCCAATGCAATATCTGTCCCGGTCTTTTTTCGTATTTTCCCGGGTTCAAAGAAGAGAAGTTCACGGATCAGACGGAGTACATGCGAGGTGCCCTTGGCAGGAGGTATGAATAATTGAATGGTGTCTGTAAAGACGATGAGACCGACCTTGTCATTGTTCTTGATGGCTGAAAAGGCAAGAAGGGCACAGAATTCAGCAGCAATTTCATTTTTGAGTTTTTCCCGGCTGCCAAAACTTCCTGACCTGGACAGGTCAACGAGAAAGAAAACCGTTATCTCGCGTTCCTCAACATAGCGTTTCACATGAGGATGGCCGGTGCGGGCCGTAACATTCCAGTCAATGGTCCTGATATCATCGCCGGGTTGGTAGGCACGCACCTCGTCAAACTCCATGCCCTGGCCTTTGAACACACTATGATATTCCCCGGCAAGGACATCGTTGACTGCCTTGCTTGTGTATATCTGAATATAGCGGATCTTTTTAATCAGTTCCCTGGATATCATGGGACTTCAACATTGTCGAGTATCTGTTTGACAATATCATCGCTGGTTTTTTCCTCCGCTTCTGCCTCGTAGGTGATTATAACCCTATGCCTCAAAATATCCGGGCAAATGGATTTTACATCCTGGGGCGTTACATAGCCCCGGCCGGCAAGGAGGGCATTGGCCTTGGCTGCATTGGCAAGGAAAATTGTTGCTCTTGGCGAGGCGCCGTAGCGGATGAGGTCCCCGATATCCAGGTTGCATTTCTTTGGATCCCGGGTGGCGGCAACGAGGTTAAGTATATATTCCTCTATTTTTTCATCCATGTAGATGGAAGCGGCAAGAGAGCGAATACGGCTGATGTCAGAGGGAGTAATAACAGGATTAACCGGGATCTCTCCTTCAGTTCCTGCCATGCGTCGAAGAATCAGCTGCTCCTCAGCTTTGCTGGGATAGGTTACCAGAAGTTTAAACATGAAACGGTCAATCTGTGCTTCGGGCAGGGGATAGGTCCCTTCCTGTTCAATGGGGTTTTGGGTCGCCAGGACCATAAAGGGATCGTCAAGGGGATAGCTTGCATCACCAATGGTGACCTGGCGTTCCTGCATGGCTTCCAGCAGAGCACTCTGTACCTTGGCCGGGGCACGGTTGATCTCGTCTGCCAGGATGATATTGGCAAATATGGGCCCTTTACGGGTAGTGAAATCACCTGTCTTCGGGTTGTAGATCAGGGTGCCCATCAGGTCGCCCGGCAGCAGGTCCGGAGTGAACTGGATGCGTTGAAAGGATGCCTGGATTGTTTTTGCCAGGGTGGTTATGGTCAATGTTTTTGCCAGTCCCGGCACCCCTTCAATAAGTACATGGTTATTGCAGAGAAGAGCGATAAGTAACCGCTCAATCAGTTCTGCCTGGCCGACAATTACCTTGTCGATCTCTTCACGGATACGGTTTAAAATCACCAGCTCCTTTTCAACTATTTCCTTTAACTGGATCACATCAACAGTCATTATTGTCACCTGCTAATTAAAAATTTAGAATGTAGAATGAAGAATGAATAATTTAAAAAATCTATCTTCTGTTTACCTGAATAGTGCAGAGAAAATATGGAAGAAAGGCAATAATGTCAAGATTGTTTCTGATAATTTCACGCTGCATGGCTGGATGTGAGGGTGACAGAAACAAAAGGTTTCAAGGGGTCGAGGGGGCAAGGTTAAAAAACAGGAAAAATAAAGTGTCTTACCTGACAGTAAATATTTCGTAATATTATCTTCAGTATTAAGTGAGATTTCTAAATTGAATACAAGTTGTTATATCGTTTGAGCTAAGACGCGCGCTGTTCAGCGCGTCGTTTTCAGCGATATGTTAGAGGCTGTTGTCGTGATGAGCAGTATATTGATCAAGCAAACTCCTGATCATTTTTTGATACTGTGTATGATGTTTTTTGGCTGCTTTTTTAAAAAAATCAACACTGGATTTACTGAGAGTTATTGTCACCTTGACATTTTCTTCTTTGAAAGCAAGATGTTCCGGTGAGGGCAGAAAGTCATCTACTACTCGAAGTTTTCCTAATGGTTCATCTGTGTACTTAATTCTTTTTGTTTTCGTTTTCATATAGTTTCCTCCCTTTTCGCCAGTAGCCAGCACCTATAATCCGAATTGTTCCTCCGCGAAAAGTAAAACGAACCGTTATGATTCCATCGCCGACTTTACCAAAACAATAGTATCGTTTTTCCTTCTGGCTGTGGCTTAAATCTTCAGCAATTACACGATTTGGATCGGCAAAAGCATATTGAGCAAACTCGAATGAAACGCCATGTTCAACTTCTTCTTACTACTAAATTTTTTTGATATTGAAAAAAACAAATACGGCTTAAACTATCCTTGCCGGATTGTTTAGTGCAGGCTGTGCCCTTAAGACTTAATGCTTCTGAATATTATTTTAATCGAACAAAAAAATATTCTTCATTTTTTGAAATTCGATCTATAATTTTTTTCTCGAAACCTCGAAACCTCGAAACCTCGAAACCTCGAAACCTCGAAACCTCGAAACCTCGAAACCTTGAAACCTCGTGTCAATCGTCGGCAGTGTGTTGGTTAACAAATCAAACCAACGATTGACACGTATGCCGACAAACCTTTACTTCCCCGCCAATTTTTTCTGAATCAGCTGCAGATCCTGCCAGCTTGCTTTTTTCAGTTCTTCATTTTCCAGGAGAAGAGATGGATGAAGGGATGGCATAATGACTATCTTGTCTGCCAGTTCGCCGGTGCAGAGGTCATTGAAATTATAGAAGCGGCCCCGCAATTGAAAAAGTGACCTGCTGGAGTGGAGGAGAACCTGGGAAGACTGACTCCCCATAGTGAAAATAACCTGAGGGCATATAATTCCAATCTGCCGGAAGAGAAAAGGCAGGCAGGTCCTTATTGCATTTTTATCAGGCTTTGCATTATCGCCGGGAAAACACTTCACCAGAGTTGTTATGTAAACCTTATCCCTTGTTAAATTAATTGCATGAAGCATCCTGTCCAGCAACTCGCCTTCTTTTCCCTGGAGCGGGACCGTTGCCATATCATCCTCTTTACCGGGGGCATCAGTGATGATCATGAGTTTGGCTGTTTCAGGACCATGCCCAAAAACAATATTGCTCCTTGTTTTATGCAGGCTGCAGCGATGACAGTCGCCAATTTCCTCACGGACATCATGCAGTGTTGCTTTTTGGGCCAGGCCAGGATCAAAGAAATGTTTTTTTTCTGATGATTTGTGAATTTTCTCTTTTCCCCTCTGTGGGGTAACCCTGGGGTGAGTAGGAGAAGATTCGGCCTGTTTTTTCAGAAAACGTTCAAGGATCTGCGTGCGGGGGTATTCTTTGATACCAAGGGAATCATGATATTTGAGGAGTTTGCTGACTTGCTTTAACAGGTCTTCTTGAAAATGGTCTGCCATTTTTTTGTCAATAGTGTTTTAATTGCTGTTGTGTTCTCATGTTTCATTATCTGCACTATCCCATATCTACGCAGTTATTGCAAAAACAACCTTCAATGCAATTTCTTAAATTTTGCTCCGGTTTCCAGGTGGAAAACTTTGCATTAATGTAAATGAAATTGAGAGGTTAGCATTTTTTTAAAAAGTATGTTAATTTTATAGGTTCCCGCTAACAATCTCTACAAAATATAATAGGAAGGTCGTAAGATGGATTATTTTGATTCAATCTCTGAGAAGGAGTCTATCCCCGAAGCGCTTAATGCAAAGTATTTGTACCTTCCAGGCATGGAACCGGATGATATCCCCAGCCATTTTATGGAAGACTCAATACAACTGCGGTGGCAGGACGAACTCGGCAATAATGTCACCACTCTTGAAGAGTTGAAAGAGTATGTCGATCTGACCGCTGAAGAAAAGGAAAAACTTCAGGAAGTCATTGATATACATCCGATGAGCATTCCCCGATATTACCTTTCTCTGATTGACCCGAAAGACCCGAAAGACCCGATCCGCAAAATGGCCGTTCCTTCGGTAAATGAACTTGATGTATCCGGTTTTTACGATACCAGCGGTGAAAAGGACAATACCAAGTTGCCCGGCCTGCAGCATAAATATAAAAACACCGTATTGCTGCTCTCCGCCAATGTCTGCTCCATGTATTGCCGGCACTGTTTCAGGAAGAGAATGGTGGGCCTCACCAATGACGAGGTCATGGGCCGTTTTGATGAGGCTTATGAATACATTGCAGCCCATCCCGAGGTCAACAATGTGCTGATCTCAGGCGGAGACTCCCTCATTCTGCCCACCCAGGTTATCGCTCATCTTCTTGAAAAACTTACCAGGTTGCCGCATCTTGATTATATCCGCTTCGGCAGCAGGATGGTGCTCACCTACCCGGACCGGATATTAAAAGACGACGAATTGCTCGAAGTTTTTCAGTCCTATTCAAAGAAGGACCGCAGGATCTATCTTTCCACCCAGTTTAACCATCCGAACGAAATTACCGAGCAGTCCACAGAGGCTGTAAACAGAATTATCGAGTCCGGTGTTATCGTCAATAACCAGACCGTCCTGCTTAAGGGGGTCAATGATACGCCTGAGACCCTGGCTGACCTGCAGAAGAATCTGGTGCGCATCGGGGTCAATCCCTACTACGTTTTCCAGTGCCGGCCCGTGAAAAGGGTGAAGAGCCATTTCCAGGTTCCCCTGGCAGAGGGTTGTCGGATTGTCGGTGAGGCACGGGGGATGCTGGATGGCCTCAGTAAGAGGTTCCGATACGCAATGTCACACGAAAGAGGCAAGATAGAGATTCTCGGCATCATGGGCGATGAGATGTTCTTCAAGCACCAGCAGGCCAAGGATCCTGAGGATGCCAGCCGGTTTTTCAAAAGAAAGCTGGATGA
>JBDLJI010000136.1:0-5988 GCA_039714455.1 Thermodesulfobacteriota bacterium | reverse complement strand
GATTGCTTCTTCTTGTAATCCTGCAGCGAATCTTCACTGCTGTCTTTATCAAGCGCCTTGATCGACAGACCTATTTTTCTGTCTTTCGAGGAAACATTGATAACCTTTACCTTCAGGGTGTCACCCATGTTGTACATGCCGACCGGTGTGGCAATTTTCTCTTTACTTATTTCAGAGACATGCACCAGCCCTTCAATTCCCTCTTCCAGTTGGACGAAGATACCGAAGTCTGTAACATTGGTGATTGTACCTTCAACGATTGCACCGCCGGGATAATTACTGAGTGCGGCCATCCATGGATCCGGCTCGAGTTGTTTAATGCCAAGGGAGAATCGTTCGTTTTCCCTGTCAATCTTTAAAACTACAGCCTGGATGGTGTCACCTTTAGCATATTTTTCGGTTGGGTGCTTGATTCGTTCAGTCCAGGAAAGATCGGATACATGGATAAGGCCGTCAATGCCTTCTTCAATACCTATGAATATACCGAAATCAGTGATATTTTTGATCTTTCCTTCAATGATGGAGCCAACCGGGTAATTTTCACTGACCAGATCCCAGGGATTAGGATGCAGCTGTTTCATGCCTAGGGATATACGCTTGGTCTCAGTTTCTATATTGAGAACCATAATCTCAACTTCTTCTCCAGCAGCAACAAGCTTGGATGGATGTCTTGGTTTTTTGGACCAGGTCATTTCAGAGATATGGATAAGTCCTTCAACGCCTTCTTCGAGCTCAACAAAAACACCATAGTCGGTAATGCTGACAACCTTGCCGACAGTTTTTGAGCCGACTGGATAGCGCTCTGTCACCGTAGCCCATGGATCAGGACGGAGTTGTTTTATACCTAAGGATACGCGGTCAGATTCCTGGTCATATTTAAGGATCTTAACATCGATCTCATCGCTCACCTTATAAAGTTTGGCAGGATGGGAAACCCTGCCCCAGGATAGATCAGTGATGTGGCAAAGGCCATCCATGCCACCGAGATCAATGAAAAGGCCGTAATCAGTTATATTGGTAACCGTTCCTTTCACGATCATACCCTCTTCCAGGGAGGTGCGCATTGCATCACGCATTTTTTCCCGATCTTTTTCGAGGATGGCGCGTCGTGAAATAACGACATTATTTCTTTTTCTGTTGAATTTGAGAATCTTGAAGGGGAAGGTCTGACCAATGAGTGCATCGAGGTCTTTCACTGGGCGCAGGTCAATCTGAGAATATGGGAGGAACGCCGGAACTCCGATATCAACCGACATGCCGCCTTTAACGCGGTTTTCAATCTTGCCGTCAATAGTACCGTCATCAGCCTGGATTTTAGCGATTTCTTCCCAGACTTTGATACCGATTGCCTTTTCGCGGGATAGCAGAAGCCCCCCTTCCTCTTTTCTCTTTTCCACGAAAACTTCAAAGGAGTCGCCAACATTGACTTCTTCAGCCTCGCCTTCAACGAGGAATTCGGAGAGCGGGACGTAGCTTTCTGCTTTGTCACCGATATCAATCAGAGCATGATTGTCGACTATGCCGACGATTGTGCCCATAATGACATCTCCCACTTTACTGACTGAACTGTTTTCGTCCATTTCAAAGAGATCGGCAAAGCTCATCTCTTCACTTTCTTGCCTGCCTGCTTCTGACCCGTTTTTTTCTGTTGAATTTTCTGTCATGTTAATTCTTGCCCTTTAGTGTAGTTTCTGCCAACTAGTTTAGAGTTAATCTTATTCTCCCATCTCTGGAAGGCCCAAAAAGGGCTATATACCAAAGACTACGAGCAAACACAACTTTTTCTTCATAAAAAACGTTCTGTGTGGGGCGGGTATTTGGGACAATGCTTATACTGGTGCAATAGCGGCAAAAGCAGATTGTAACGAGGCAAAACTTGGACTATAGTGTCGCTGCCGGTTATTTAAAATGTTAAGTTCGCTACTTTAATCTTTAGGAGTATCAATAATTACGAATGTCAAAGCTTATGCGCGTGGCAATGTATTACAATAACCGGGATGTGCGGCTTGAGGAAATGGAGGTTCCCCAGACCGGTCCGGGTGAACTTCTGGTACAGATTCTCGCCAGTTCCATCTGTGGCAGTGATATCATGGAGTGGTATCGCATCAAGCGTGCGCCTCTGGTCCTGGGCCATGAAATTGCAGGCCGGGTCGCCCGGGCAGGAGAAGGCGTTGTTGGGTTTCATGAGGGAGACCGGGTTGTTGCAACCCACCATGTGCCATGCTTTGCCTGTCATTATTGTCGGAGCGGGCATGAAACAGTCTGTGACACCCTGCGTGGAGGAACACATTTTGATCCGGGTGGGTTTTGCGAGTATGTCCGGCTGCCAGCCGTCAATGTGGAGCGCGGCACCTGGCTGCTTCCCGATGAAGTTACATATGAGACAGCTACTTTTGTTGAGCCGTTAGCCTGTGTCCTTCGCGGCCAGAGGGCTGCAGGAATCCAGCCCGGTGCAAGTGTTCTCGTGCTTGGAAGCGGCATCGCCGGACTGCTTCATATCAAGCTTGCCGTGGCTGACGGGGCGGGAATGGTTGTTGCCACAGATCTCAGTAACGAAAGACTGGCGTTGGCCAGGCAATATGGCGCCCATCATGTCCTCCCTGCTGATTCTGATGTGGGGCTGGAATTCAGCAAATTAAACAATGATCGTGGCGCTGATGTGGTGATAGTATGTGCCGCGGCGGAAGCGGTGTGCCGGCAGGCGTTCCAGGCAGTGGGGCGTGGTGGCGTCATCCTGCTGTTTGCCCCGACACCGGCTGATACAGAGGTTCCTCTTTCGATCAATGATGTTTTCTGGCGTCGTGATGTATCAGTGACAACATCATATGCTGCCAGCCCCGATGATTGTGCAGAGGCATTGGAACTCATCAGGTCCAAGCGTGTAAGGGTTGATGATATGATCACACACCGGTTCGGACTGGCTGACACAGGAGAAGGATTCCGTCTGGTTGCAGAGGGAGCCGGCTCACTTAAGGTAATAATTAAACCACAGGAGTAGGTTTATTTGTTTATGAAAATCCTGTCCTCATGGCCCGGATTCTTGACCAATATACAAAGAAAGTTAAAAGGAGATGCGTTATGCCTGAAGCAGATAAAGAGGGGAAAGATTTCAGCCTGGATAAAAGTACTAAAACGGAAGGTTTTTTTCTCAAGGGTTCCAATTCCCTTGATTGGGGTATGAAAAACCGGCTGTCCCGTATTTTTAACCCTGAGACAGGGAGGACCGTGATGCTTGCCATTGATCACGGATATTTTCAAGGCCCGACCGCCGGCTTGGAGAGGATCGATCTGAGTATCCTGCCGATTGCCCCGTATGCCGATACGCTGATGCTGACCCGGGGAATCCTGCGCTCGGTTGTGCCGCCTTCCTATACCAGGCCCATTGTGCTCAGAGCCAGTGGTGGCCCAAGTATCCTGAAGGAGTTGTCCAATGAGCAGATTGCCGTTGATATGGAGGACGCTCTCCGTCTCAATGCCGCAGCATTGGCGGTCCAGGTATTTATCGGCGGTGAGTATGAAACGCAGTCAGTGCATAATATGACCAGGCTGGTTGATATGGGTATGCGGTATGGTATGCCGATATTAGCAGTGACTGCGGTAGGTACTGAGATGAAAAGGTCCTCCCGCTACTTCAGGCTGGCCTGCAGGATATGTGCAGAACTTGGGGCCCAATATGTGAAGACATACTATATCCCGAAGGGTTTTGAGTCTGTTACCGCAAGTTGCCCGGTGCCGATTGTTATGGCCGGCGGCAAAAAGATGCCGGAAATTGATGCTTTGACCATGGCATATAATGCAGTGCAGGAGGGTGCCGCTGGAGTGGATATGGGAAGAAATATTTTTCAGGCGGAGTCTCCGGCTGCAATGATCCAGGCCGTAGGCGCAACAGTGCATGAAAACCTGCCGCCTGCGAAGGCGCACGAGATGTATTTAGATTTAAAAAACAAGAAGTAAGCTGAAGCAGAGAAAAATAAAAGGCGGGTCCCATTGGGTCCCCGCCTTTTATTGATAATTTTTTGCTGAGCCTGTTTTTTATCAGACCAGTGGCAAAACCTTCCTACTTGATAAGCTTTGTGAACTTGGAACCTTCCAGGGACAGGTTGACCATGAGGCCTTTAAGCCCAAAAACAAAACCGACAATCGGGTGTTTCAGATTATCCGTATCCACAGAGGAGCCTGCTCCCTGATCAATGAGCGCCACGGAACCATCAACCCCTGCACGCCAGCCAAGGCTGTCGCGAAATTTCGTCAGGGCAGTTTCTTCCATGAAGATAATAATAATATTCTTTGACTGGGCACCAATCTGGAATCCGAAGGAACCGGCTATTGTATTGTAGTAGTCTACGGTCTTGCCGCCAACGATCAGGGCACCTTCCCCATACTCCCCTCCCAGGCCAAAACCGATCCGAATGACATTGGGAATGACAAGTACACCTTTTGCATTTGCAAGGAATTCATTTGCACCTTTGACGTCATTTTTAAAGCGGTCCAGAGCAACTGCAACGCTGACATCTATCTCCTCGGCAGTTGCCGCCTGGGCAACATGCGAAAAGGTCGGTGCAATCAGTAAGGCAATAATAAATAGTGTTACAAATGAGCTGAGAATACGTTTGTTGGTAAATAAAGTGGTAATTTGCATGTGTTTGTCTCCATTCAGAATAGAATTGAATTTCAATAAAATTGTTAAGGTTTTTTTAATATGCTTCGAAGACCCTTTCAAGAGTTATTTTTTGATGTTTAAGCAAAAGACAGGTTAACTGTCTCTGTGTGGACGTATTTTCTGCTGCACCCTGGTAAGTGGAAATCTGTGCTGGCAATACGTTTCCAGGCGCTGCATCGGAAATGACAGAGGCATGGATCTATAGAGCCGGTTATGAATATTCAGGAAAAAAAGAGAGGAGTGATTTTTCATTGGGCTCTGCAATGCCACGTTCAGTGATGATACCGGTTACCAGGCGTGCCGGCGTGACGTCAAATCCATAATTGACAGCAGGGGTTTCAGGAAGTCCACAGAGGACAGTTGTCAGCCCTTGGTCTTTACTGCTCAGTCCGGAAATAAATTTAACCTCATCGCCTGAACGCTTTTCTATGGGGATTTCCTGCAGGCCGTCGCATAAGTCCCAGTCAATTGTTGATGATGGCAAGGCTACATAGAACGGCACATTGTTATCTTTGGCAGCGAGGGCCTTGAGATAGGTGCCTATTTTATTGGCCACGTCACCTGTACGGGTCGTACGGTCCGAGCCAACGATAACCAGATCGACCTGGCCATGCTGCATGAGATGTCCGCCAGTGTTGTCAGCAATGAGAGTATGATCAATGTTCTCCTGAAATAGTTCCCAGGCAGTTAACTTGGCTCCCTGGTTCCACGGCCTGGTTTCATCTACCCAGACATGAAGGGGAATACCTTCCTGGTGGGCGGCATAAATGGGAGCCGTAGCTGAACCATAGTCTACAAATGCCAACCAGCCTGCATTACAGTGGGTGAGGATATTGACCGGCGCGCCATTTTTCTGCTTGCTAATTTCCCTGATGATCTCCAGGCCGTGTTCACCTATCCTGCGACAATATTCAGCATCTTCGTCAGCTATGAGGCAGGCGGTCTCATAGGCTTTCTTTAGTCTTTCTTCAGCGTCAGCAATTCCCAGTATGGCAGTGAGCTGTCTTCTCACAGCCCACGACAGGTTTTTTGCCGTTGGCCTGGTATCAATAAGTTTGCGGGCAGCTTCCTCAAGAAAGTTTTCGCCTTTCTCCTGCGGCGCATGCAATGCTGCGCAATACATGCCAAAGGCAGCAGTGGCTCCGATAAGCCCGGCGCCTCTTACATGCATGTCCCGTATTGCAGAAACAAAGTCATCGAGTCTTGCAAGTTCTTCTACTACAAAATTATGCGGCAGAAATCGCTGGTCAATGATCTCTATGATTTGCGGATTGTCTTGTTTGGGCCAGATAGTTCGGTAATGTTTGCCGTTTACGTTCATAGTAGTC
>JBDLJI010000135.1:0-6047 GCA_039714455.1 Thermodesulfobacteriota bacterium | reverse complement strand
TTATGAATGTAGCACTTTTGGGAAGAGGTGGAAAAATGCTTAGAGTTACTCATTTTCACTAACAATAAACTCGAGCAATATGCCATTCAGTATTGAAAATAAAATTATGTAGATTGAAAGGATAATCGCATAACGCAGATTGAAATAGTAAATTATTGCAGGCAGAAAATAGATTTTAACATTTCTATTGTATAGCATTGCTGCAAGTAATCCATTTCTTGCACCGTGTTTTTTTAATTCCCCCAACATAGGGTAGAGTATATACGGAGGGCCAGAAATAAAAATGCCACCAGCTATTGCATAGAGCCAACCTTTAACTCCAGAGTTTTTTCCTAAATGCTTATTTATTTTCGATGGACTTAATAACATGTTAGTAAAAAAAAGAATAATAAATACAAGAGTCAGAATAGGAAGTACTTTAGGGAGCATGCCCACAAAATAACGAAGAGCATTAAGGGAAAGTGTAGGGTTTATTAAGCCAACTATTAAATAAACCAATAAAATAATAATAAGAAATTTTATCCTTCCGCTGACTTTGCTCAAGATATATTTCCTTCTAAGCTTTCAAAATAAAAACTTTAAAGTAGACACTGTTGAGATGGCAACTATTAGGGCAAAAATAAAATTTAAGATGTTTCGTATAATAGCAAAGCGTATCCCTAAGGCAGAAGCTTCTAGAGGAATCATAATTAACCCAACAGTAGTCCATGACATGATAAATGCTGTAACGGCAAGAAGGCTAACACCAGCATGTAATAGTTCACCTCCTGCCACATAGCTTGTTACTGGCATGCCGAAAGAGATTGAACCTGCTATCGCCCCTATAAATGGATCAAGTATTAAATTTCCACTGAACCAATGTTGATAATTGTTTTTAAAAAACTGATGCAGAAGACTGACAAGTAGAAGGACACCTGTAAGCATTGGCACTACAGTTTTGAATACTTGAGTTGTTTTGAAAAATGCTTGTTTCATTGAATAGGGGATTTACCCAATTAATCGTTTCTGAGATTCAATATGTTTTGCCACAAGTGTGCCACGAACGCACCAAAGGGTTTTATACCCTAAAGTGCGGTGCTGCACAAGAGATGAGGGTAGGTCCCTCGAAGCCGCCATGCAGGTGGAGGCTTCAAACCACCTTAAGCTGCGCTGGTAAAGAGCCAGGGTGGTGAGCGTTAAGGAAAAGGCCTCGCATGACGAGGTCAGGTAGGGTTCAAGGAGGCTAAGCCCTAAAAGCGAACCTGAGGAACCACCTGTTCTGTCTCCGGCACTTCGAAATATTCGGCATCGGTTACTCCTGCAAATCCTGCAAAAAAGCGCCCAAAAAAAGTTCTGATAAAGGTGTTGAGGAGCTGCACCGCGTCGTTGTATCTCTTTCGGGCAACGGCTATTCTGTTCTCAGTTCCTTCTAAACTGTCCTGCAGTTTCAGGAAGGATTCATTGGCTTTCAGCTGCGGATATTGTTCGCGCAACAAAAGGAGTCTGGAAAGAGCGCCTTCCAGCTGGTTAGAGGATGTAATTTTATCTTTTACTGTTTTGGCGCTGAAGTATTTGGTCCGCGCATCGGCAATATATTGAAAGAGGTCCTTTTCGTGGGATGCATACCCTTTGACTGTTTCTATCAGGTTAGGAATAAGATCGTATCTTCTCTTCAGTTGATTTTCAACCTCAGCCCAACTTCCTTTAACGTTTTCATCCATGGCCACAACCCGGTTGTAGCCGCCTACATACCACCTGAATCCAACAAAAATTAAAAGAAGAAGTATTCCGGCAACGATGAGTAACGTCTTGAGTCCTTTTGACATCTAATGAACCTCCATTTATTAAATAATTACCAGCCGCCTGAAGCGCCGCCACCACCGAAACCGCCGCCACCACCGCCGCCAAAACCACCGCCACCGCTCCAGCCGCTTCTCCTTCCTCCGCCCATCATAGTCATCATGAGAAGAAAAAATGCCAACCGTGGATGCTTGATAAAGAAATAAATCATGGCAACAATAAAAAGCAAGGAAAAGAGTTTGCCCATGGGTGAAAGCTTTTTCGCTACCACATTGTTGTAATCCCGGCGGACTTCCATCCTGGGAAGATCGCCCAGCGTAACGCCGGCATCAGTTGCAATGATATTAATAACTGCAAGGGTCGAAGTGAGGATACCGGTGGAGAAGTCCCCCTTTTTAAAATAGGGAACCAGATATTGCCTTCCGATGGAGCCGACCAAGCTGTCCGGCAGTAGCGCCTCCAGGCCATAACCAACCTCGAACCTGTATTTTCTGTCCTCTGTGGCAACCAGCAGCAGCAAGCCGTTGTCTTTGCCCTCTTGGCCGAGTTTCCATTGGTCATGGGCAAGATTGATGGAAAAATTTTCAATGGATTCACCATCCAGTGATGTAATGGTGAGCACAATCACCTGGGCAGAGGTTTTAAGCTCCAGTTCTTTGAGGTATGAGTTGAGAGAGGCTTCTGCATTGCTGTCAATAATGCCGGCCAGATCAACCACATAGTTGGGAGGTTGTGCCGGGACCCTGACCGCCGCAGAAATGGGGGGAGCAAAAGAAACCAGTATAAGGAACAGCAGGATAAAAAGCTTAAACCGTAATCTCATCAACTATTCTTTCCAATTTTTCAAGAGCTGCATAGTAGTTTTCAAATATTTCATTAAACTCATCAATAGATGGCTTGATTATCTTTTGTTTCAACTGCAGAGCAGTAGAAAAAACACTGGTGTCAATGGCCACGGCATCTGACAGGGCTTGAATAACAGAACTTTGTTGGATTGGTGCTTGGTTCTGCAGTAGAAAGACAATTCCCCGAAAGAGAGGAATGGCGCCGGTTATTATGTCGCCGAAGTTTTCAGACAACAACCGACGGTCAGCTTGCGCTCCAAGATATCCCTGCCGCAAGCCAATCAGCTTGGTTTTAATTTCCCATTCGCATTGGTGCCTGAGATCCCGGGAATGTATCTCTATATTGTCAAGAATCTCCTCTCCAAAAGCAGTGTGATGAATGAGTTTGAAGTTCAAAAACTCGATGGGAAAAACATCAAGTGACCCGGTAATGTATTCAGGTGTCATGATAAGTGGAGCGGCAACCTTCTGCTTGCCGTATTTTTTACCAAGCGGTGCAATCGCCTCTAAAAACTTCAGATCCATGTCTTTTAAAACGATTAGTGAATTAACATCAGATTTTTTGCTGTCAAAATCTTCGGTAATCGCAGTGCCGGTGGCAACAAGAGAGTGTATCTTTGCCTGATGCCCAGAAAGGATTTGTTCAAAAAACGGCTGTATCCTTTCAGAAGCTTTTGGATGTAGTTTTGCCAGATTTAGTGACGTCACAATGTTTTTCCCCTGCAGGAGTTTAGTTTTGATTGATGATGACAGCGTAAACTATAAACGGGTACCAATTGTTTCCAGATGGACAGACCGAAGTCTGAAGCTAGAAAAAACATACAAAATTGAAGGTAATAGGTCAAAGAAAAGCCAAAAAAATGGATCAAGTCTCCGTATGACTCTTCTCAAATCATATCTCATGCGATTTCAAACAGATTGTTTCCCCAAAATCAAGTCAAGATACTTCCAATCTTGACTTTGGTCCTTCGGTAAAAATTAACCAACGGCACTAATTACAGATTATTACTAATAACAAATACTTATTGAATAATAAATTTATGAGGAAAATTTAGGGATATGGTCAAATGCAGGTAGGGATATGACCAATTGGTAGTTGGTGTTTATCGGCAAATTTTACAGACTTAAAAAATGGTGCGATTAGCAGGTGAACTTTCTCACATGCTCACTATAGTTATCACGGTAAATATCCGCTAAAGATAAAAATGCGGTGACAATCAGGGGACCATAGATAATCCCTAAAACGCCGTAGACGCTTAGACCCCCAAGAATTGAGAGAAAAACAATCAGGGTATGCATCTTGACCCGCTCGCCGACCATCCAGGGCTTAAGGATGTACTCCACGGAAAATGTAAGAGTCGCATAAAAGATAAGCATAAAAATTGCAGCACCGACTTGCCCTTTCAAGAAAAAGATAACAGAAGTTGGCACCAACACAAGCCCGATACCGAAAATAGGAAGAAATGCCAGAATGGCCATGACGCCACCCCATAAAATCGGCGAACTTATGCCTATGAACATAAAAAGCGCTCCACCTAAAAACCCCTGGAGCAAACCACACAGTCCATTGCCAACCAGGACAGCCTTGGCAATTTCTTCAAATTTCTTAATCAGTTGTCTTTCCTGCTGGTCCGGGAGAGGAGAAAGCTCAAGGACATAGGAGATAAAACGTTCCTGGTCTATCAAAAGGAAGAAAATGACAATAACCATCATAAAAAAACTGACGACGAAGTTCATGATATTTGCGGCCCAGAAACTTGCCTGGTTATAAAGAAAGAGTCCGGCCACTTTGCCAAACTCGGAAAGGGTTCCAGTAACCCGTTCCGGATGCAACTCAATTCCAAATCCCGCAAACATCTCCTTCAACCTCATAACCGTTTGATTCTCTTCCAGCAATTGCTGCAGCATAAGGGCCAGGTTTTTCCCTTTTATCAAAGGATAAATTCCCATTACCTCTTTAGATAGAGCGATAACAAATACCATGAGTGGCACAAAGACGAGAATCACTATAAGAAAACAGGTGACCAGAGAGGAAAATTGTTGTGAAAATTTAAAGCGGGAATGGAAAAGTTTAAAAACCGGTTGAAAAAGTCCTGATAAGAGGAAAGACAGAATCAGGATAGAAAAGAAGGGCCAGAGAAGGCGGCCAAGCAACAGAAAAGAGACAAGAAAAAGGAGCAGAAAATACCTGAATACCAGAGGGCTGAATGTTTTTGGGGACTTGGTTGCAGTTTTATTTTCCATATGTATGATCCTTGCCGTTTAAAGCTCCGCCCTGTTTCTCTTACCGGCAGAGATCCTATTGTAACGCTGTATACTAACCGTACTTGATTTCATCACTAACCATTTCATACTTTTTTGATATCCCTCCAAGAAAACTTTATATACGGTTGCATTTTCATGGGGTTGGGGGTATAGGCTATATTTCATTTTTTTAAAATGAATAACCACCTTTTATCTTCTAATATACTGTACTAAAAAGGAAAAGCAAAAAAGAAGCTTATTGGAAGGAGTAGTTCTGCATGGATATCCGGATCGAAAAAACGGCTCCCGACCTCCTCAAGTCGAAGCCGGATGAAAATTCTTTAGGGTTTGGACAGCATATGACAGACCACATGTTCGTCATGAAGTATGACGAAAAAAATGGCTGGCATGATGCTGTAATAAAACCGTATGGCAACTTTTCACTTGATCCGGCTGCAATGGTCCTGCACTACGGCCAGGAAATCTTTGAAGGTTTAAAGGCTTATCGCGGCAACAATGATAAAATCTTGCTGTTCCGGCCGACAGACAATCTGAAAAGAATGAATATTTCAGCCACCAGGATGTGTATGCCGGAAATCCCGGTGGATGATGTTTACGGCGGCCTGAAAAAACTGATTGGGCTCGACAAGGACTGGGTCCCAAAAGCTGACGGAGCAACACTTTATATCCGCCCCACCATGGTTGCTTCCGAGGCAGGGCTTGGGGTCAGACCTGCAAAAGAATATATTTTCTTCATTATCAATTGTCCGGTCGGGGCGTACTACCCGGAAGGATTCAACCCGGTAAAAATCTTTGTGACTGACAAGTATGTCCGGGCCGTTGCCGGCGGTGTCGGCAATGTCAAAACAGGAGGCAATTATGCCGCCAGCATCATGGCTGCTGTTGAAGCACAAAAGCAGGGCTATACCCAGGTGCTCTGGCTTGATGCCATTGAGCGCCGGTACATAGAAGAAGTAGGCACCATGAACATTTTTTTCCTGATCGGTGATGAGCTTATTACACCTCCGCTCACCGGAAGTATTTTGCCCGGCATCACAAGGGATTCAGTTCTTCGCCTGACGAAAGACTGGGGCCTGAAGGTTTCTGAAAAAAGAATATCCATAGATGATGTGCTGTCCGCCAATGAAAAGGGCAACCTGAGAGAAGTTTTCGGTACCG